>NZ_JBFTLQ010000011.1:0-191225 GCF_056396525.1 Cupriavidus sp. 05T41 | reverse complement strand
GGCCAGCAGCGCCTGCAGCAGGCGCTGCTGCTCGCCGCGGTGGACCCCGGCATCGGCGGCGTGCTGGTGAGCGGCCCGCGCGGCACCGCCAAGTCCACCGCCGCGCGGGCGCTGGCCGAGCTGCAGCCCGAAGGGCAGTTCGTCACGCTGCCGCTGGGTGCCAGCGAGGAACAACTGACCGGCACGCTCGACCTGGGCCATGTGCTGCGCCAGAGCGAGGTGCGCTTCGCCCCCGGCCTGCTGGCGCGCGCGCACCAGGGCGTGCTCTACGTGGACGAGGTCAACCTGCTGCCCGACCATCTCGTGGACCAGTTGCTCGACGTGGCCGCCAGCGGCATCAACGTGGTGGAGCGCGACGGCGTCTCGCACCAGCACGAGGCGCGCTTCGTGCTGGTCGGCACCATGAACCCGGAGGAGGGCGAACTGCGCCCGCAATTGCTGGACCGCTTCGGCCTGGCGCTGACGCTGGAGAACTGCACCGATCCCGCGCAGCGCCAGGCCATCGTCCGCACCCGGCTGGCCTTCGACACCGACCCCGAAGCGCTGCGCGCGCGCCATGCCGGCGCGCAGGACGCCTTGACGCGCCAGGTGCATGCCGCCCGGGCCGCGCTGCCGGCACTCGCGTTCAGCGACGCGGTGCACGAACGCGTTGGCCGCCTGTGCCTGGACGCCGCGGTGGACGGTGTGCGGGCGGACCTTGTGATGCTGCGTGCGGCACGCGCGCTGGCTGCGCTGCAGGGCGACGCGGCCATCGTGCCCGCGCACGTGGACACCGTGGCCGAACTGGTGCTGCATCACCGCCGGCAGGTGCCGCCCGAACCGGGTCGCGCGCCGGGCCACGAACATGCCGACGACCGCAGCGAAGCCAGCCCCGCCGCAGCGGGCTCCGCCAACCCCTGGGGCGCGCTGCCGCCACCCGCGGCCAGCACGGCGGCGGGCATCGCACCGGTCAAATCCGTGAGGCCGCTGCCCGCAAAAAAAGCCTGAGCCACCGGCAGGCCGCCGCCGATTCCCGGCAAGGCGGCAACCGGTGGCAAGGCCCCCGCTTCTCCGCGCCAGGCCCCTCGCATGGCCGCCTGAACGGCCAGCGCATCCACTGGCCGCGCACGCTCGCCGCCAAGCGCACCGCACCGCTCGCGCCGGGCCACCTGCGCATGCGGGCGCAGCAGGCGCAGGCGGGCGTGCTGCATTGCTTCGTGCTGGACTGTTCCGCCTCCATGCTGCACGGCCGCCAGCTCGCGCTTGCCAAGGGCGTACTGCTGCGCCTGCTGCAGCGCGCCTACCAGGCCCGCGCCGAGGTCGCGCTGGTGTGCTTCGCCGGCACCCATGCCGAAGTCCGCCTGCAGCCGGCCCGCGCCCGGCCGTGGAGCGAAGCGTGGATTCGTCCCATCGCCGGCGGCGGCGGCACGCCGCTCGCGCTCGGCATGCAGCGCGCGGGCGAGCTGCTGGCCCGCGCCGCGCGCCGCCGTCCGGCGCAGCAACGCTGGCTCTGGCTGCTCAGCGACGGCCGCAGCCCGGAGCAACCCGTGCGACCGCACCGGGCGGACGCCGTGATGGTGGTGGACTTCGAGCAGCAGGCGGTAGCGCTGGGGCGGTGCCGCGAGCTGGCCGCGGCCTGGGATGGGGAGTATTTGCTGGCGCAGGCGCTGGTCGCCTGAATGATCGGCTGTCCGCGCCGACGGCATTCCCGGGGCCGGGCGCGCAGGCCGGCTACAGATCTGCAGTTGGGTGGAAGTGGATTCCTGTACCGCCAGTACGCACCGGTTTCGTCCCGGGCTTGTTTCGAGCCACGGCCGCGACGGCATGGCTAAGTGGAAACCATTAGCGGTTCGTCCTTGCTCCTGCCTGAATCCAGGTACTAGAATATCCTACATCGCGAATAAGAATTCGCAATCCGAATATTTAGGTGATGCACGGGTGATGCACGGGTGAAGCACAGATGAAGCGCAGGTAACTCGTACATGCGGCACAAGCCGGCAAGATGACCGGCGGGGCGAGGTACCACATGCGTTTCCAGAATTTTTTTTCGTGTTTAATTTGCGAATAAAAATTCGCAATCCGAATTAACCAGCCGCGATGGCGTATCGGCACTGAGGTGGCACTGAGATGGCACTGAGGCGATAGGCATGCGCGGTTTATCAGCGAGGGCTTTCCTCCGTCAGTTCGACGAATTAAAATTCGCATTCCGAACTAACAGTGGAGATTGACATGGCACCCGAGAACACAGTCCGTTCCGCATCGAAGGCGAGCAGCGCGGGCGACGCATCGAAGAACACGGTGCAGTCGCTGGCGAAGGGCTTCCGCATTCTCGAAGCGTTCTCGGCACAGGAACCCGAGCTGACCATGGCCGAGGTGGCGCGCCGCGCAGGGCTGGACAATGCCACCGCCTTCCGCTTCCTCAATACGCTGGTGGACATCGGCTATGTGCAGCGCGTGCCGGACACGCGCCTGTTCCGGCTGTCGCTCAAAGTGCTGGACCTTGGTTTCGACGCCATTGCCCATGCCGACCTGCGCACGCGTGCAAGGCCGATCCTGCGCGCGCTGGTGGGGGAGATCAATGAAGCCGCCTCGATTGGCGTGCTGGATGGCGCGGACGTGCTCTACGCAGAACGTGTGCAGGCCGGGCTGACGCGGCTCGGGGTCGATATCCGTATCGGCAGCCGGGTGCCGGCGTATTCCACGGCGGTCGGCTACGCCATCCTGGCATCGCTGCCACGGGACACGCAGACCCGCGTGCTGGACGCGCAGCCGCGCCAGAAGCTGACCGACCACACCCTCACCGAGCTCGACATCATTCTCGAGCGGCTCGAGACAGTGCGCGCCAAGGGTTACGCATTGTCCGACCAGGAAACCGTGTCCGGCCTGTACGTGGTCGCCGCACCGGTGCTGGACGTGGACGGCGTGCCGCTTGCGGGCCTGAGCGTGGCCGCACCGGCGATGAATACCTCGCTCGACGATTTCGAATCGACCACGGCGCCGGCGGTAGTGCATGCCGCTACCGAACTGGCCCGTGCGTTGCAACCCTCCGGAGGCTTCATTCCGCCTTCCTTATCGCCAACCTTGCGCCGCTAGCGCCTGCTTCACCAGGAGACAAACGTGTCTGATATCAATTTCCGCGGCATCATCCCCGCCATCGCGGTCCCGTTCAACGCGGACTACAGCATCAATGAGCCGGAACTGCGCCGCTTTTCCCGGTGGCTCGGCGGCCAGGAGGGTGTCACGGCGCTGATGACCAACGGCCACACGGGCGAAGTCTTCTCGCTGACCCCGCGCGAACGCGCCGAGGTGACGCGTATCACCGCGGACGCCACCAAGGGCATCTGCCCGGTGATCTCGTCGATCGTCTGCGAAGGCATCAACGATGCCGTGGAGCAGGCCGGCTGGGCCAGGGAAGCTGGCGCCGCGGGACTCGATATCATGCCGCCGCACCACTGGCTGCGCTTTGGCTTCAAGCCCGAGCACTGCCTCGACTATTTCAACGCCATCGGCAAGGCCAGCGGCCTGCCGCTCGTGGTGCATATCTACCCGGCCTGGACGCGCGGCTCCTATTCGTCCGAGTTGCTCGCCGAACTGGCAAGGCTGCCTTATGTGAAGGCGTTCAAGATGGGCGAGCGCGAGATGAACAAATATGCGCGGGACATCAAGGAGATCCGCGCCGCCGACCCCACCAAGGTGCTGATGACCTGCCATGACGAATATCTGCTGTCGTCGATGGTGCAGGGCATCGACGGCGCGCTGGTCGGCTTCGCCTCGCTGATCCCCGGCCTGATCAACGACCTGCTCAAGGCGGTCCAGGCCGGCGACCTGCACGAAGCGATGCGCGTGCAAGCCCTGATCAATCCCCTCAAGGACGCGGTGTACGGCGCCGGCGAGCCGACCGGCGAAGCGCACGGCCGCATGAAGGCCGCCATGGCGCTGGCCGGCATCATCAGCGACGGCACGGTGCGCCCGCCAACCCACGCGCCGTCGGCTGCCGAACTGGCTGCCATCCAGGCCGCGCTTGCGCAGGCCGGCATTACCCAGAAGGCCGCGGCCTGATACTGCCGCGCCGATGCCCGGCCTGTGAGCGGCCCGCAGCCATGCGCGGCGGCGCCGCGGCGGCATGGTCGCCAGCGATGTGTTTTCGGGAGGGACCAGATGAGCCAATCGACGCAGAACCAGGACACGCCCGCGCAACCGGCAAGGCACGCCATTGTCACCGGCGCCAGCTCCGGCATCGGCGCCGCCATTGCCCGGCGCTTGCTGGACGCAGGCTGGCACGTGACCGGCCTGGACCGTACGCCGGTGGCCAGCAGCGAAGGTTTCAGCGCGATCGAAGTCGACCTGACCGACGCACCGCGGCTGGCGGCCGCTGTCGGTGCGCTGCCGCGGGTCGATGCCATCGTCCATGCCGCCGGCTTCATGCGCACGGCCGCGCTGGGCGAACTCAAGCCGGAAGACGGCGAGGGCATGTGGCGTATCCATGTGCAGGCCGCCTCGGTGCTGGCCAATGCGCTGCTGCCGGTGCTGCCCGACGGCGCGCGCATCGTGCTGATCGGCAGCCGCACCGCTGGTGGCGCACCCGCGCGCAGCCAGTACGCGGCAACCAAGGCCGCGCTGCTGGGCATGGCGCGTTCATGGGCGGCGGAGCTGGCGCCGCGCGGCATCACGGTCAACGTGGTGGCGCCCGGCGCTACCGAAACGCCGATGCTGAACGACCCCGGACGCAAGGGCACGCCGCCGCGCACGCCGCCCATCGGGCGCTTTATCCGCCCCGGCGAAGTGGCCGGCGTGGTGAGTTTCCTGCTCGGCCCGGACGCAGGGGCCATCACCGGCCAGCAGATCGTGATCTGCGGCGGCGGGTCGCTGTAGCGCGGCCAGGCCGCACCGAAGACAACGAGATACCGGATACACCGAACACCGGATACACCGAACACCGAACATACACCGCATACACCGAACACTGGAGATAGCCATGTCTGTGCGCATCATTGACGTCCGCGAGGTGACGAAGCCGATTTCGTCGCCCATCCGCAATGCCTATATCGATTTCTCGAAGATGACGACCAGCCTCGTCGCCGTGGTGACCGACGCCTTCCGCGACGGCAAGCGCGTGATCGGCTACGGCTTCAACTCCAATGGCCGCTATGGCCAGGGCGGCCTGATCCGCGAGCGCTTCGCGCCGCGCATCCTGGCGGCCGATCCGGGCTCGCTGCTGGACGACACCGGCACCAATCTCGATCCCGGCCGCGTGTGGGCCGCAACCATGTCCAACGAGAAGCCCGGCGGCCACGGCGAACGCTCGGTCGCGGTCGGCACCATCGACATGGCGGTCTGGGATGCCGTGGCCAAGATCGCCGGCAAGCCGCTGTTCGGGCTGCTGGCCGAGCGGCACGGCGTCAAGGCCAACCCGCGCGTGTTCGTCTACGCCGCCGGCGGCTACTACTACCCGGGCAAGGACCTGGGCGCCTTGCGCTCCGAGATGCGCTCCTACCTCAAGCGCGGCTACAACGTGGTCAAGATGAAGATCGGCGGCGCCAGCATCGAGGAAGACAGCGCGCGCATCGAAGCCGTGCTGCAGGAGATCGGCGCCGACGCACAGCTTGCCGTGGATGCCAACGGACGCTTCGATCTCGATACCGCCATCGCCTACGCCAAGATGCTGCGCGACTATCCGCTGTTCTGGTACGAAGAGGCCGGCGATCCGCTGGACTATCACCTGCAGGCCACGCTGGCCGAGTACTACCCGGGCGCCATGGCCACCGGCGAAAACCTGTTCAGCCACCAGGACGCCCGCAACCTGATCCGGTATGGCGCCATGCGCCCCGACCGCGACTACCTGCAGTTCGATTGCGCGCTGTCCTATGGCCTGGTCGAGTACGAACGCACGCTGGAAGTGCTGAATACGTTCGGCTGGTCGCCGCGCCGCTGCATCCCGCACGGCGGCCATCAGATGTCGCTCAATATCGCCGCCGGCCTGGGCCTGGGCGGCAACGAAAGCTATCCCGACCTGTTCCAGCCGTATGGCGGCTTCCCCGATGGCGTGAAGGTGATCGAAGGGCATATCACCATGCCAGAGCTGCCCGGCATCGGCTTCGAAGGCAAGGCCGACCTCTACGCCGAAATGGTGGCGCTGGCGCAGCCATGAATCGCCGCGCGTCGGGGACAAGGCGCCGCTGACCCGGGACCGAGAACCGCCATTGATGGCGGCACCGGGACCAACGGCAAGCGCACCGCGCTGGCCTTGTCGATCGATACCACGCGCCGCGGGCGCGCCGGGCCATGGCCCGGCCACCCGGCGGCATGCGCTTTCAGTCGAGATACAGGAGACAAAGATGCAATTGAACACGCTGTCCCGCCGGCTTGCCCGTCGCGCCGCCCAGGCGCTGCTGCTGTGCGCCGCCGCCATGGCCACCGCCGTTGCGCAGACCTATCCCTCCAAGGCCGTGCGCGTCATCATTCCGTTTCCGCCCGGTGGCCCGACCGACACGGTCGGCCGCATGCTGGCGCAGAAGCTGGCCGAGCAGACCGGGCAGAGCTTCATCGTCGACAACCGCCCCGGCGGCCAGGGGATCATCGGCGCCGATGCGGTTGCCAAGGGGGCAGCCGACGGCTATACGCTGCTGTTCAGCGCCTCCACCTTCACCACCACGCCGATGACGCTGAAGTCGTCGCCCTACGACGTAACGCGCGACTTCACGCCCGTTGCGCTGGTGGGCAAAGGCCCGCTGGCGGTGTCCGTCAATCGCAAGCTGCCCATCAACAACATCAAGGAGCTGATTGCCTATGCCCAGGCGCATCCGGGCAAGATGTCGTTTGCCATCGGCTCGCAGGCCTCCGCCGGCCACCTGTCGACGGAGATGCTCAAGCGCGCGGGCAAGATCGACTACCTGGTGGTGCCGTACAAGGGCTCTGCGCCGGCCTACCAGGACCTGATCGGCGGTGCCATCGACGGCTTCATCGATCCCGTGCTCGGCGCCCTGACATACCATAAGAGCGGCATGGTGCGCGTGGTCGCGGTGACCTCGAAGGACCGCCTGCCATCCATGCCCGACGTGCCTACCGTCGGCGAGACCGTGCCTGGCTACGAGTTTTACTCGTGGTACGGTCTGTGGGGGCCGGCCAAGCTGCCGGCGGAGGTGACCAGGCGGCTCAATGCCGAGGTCAACAAGGCGCTGTCTTCCGACCTGCGCGCCAGACTGGCAGAGCAGGGCTACCTGCTGTCGCCCGGGACGCCCGAGGATTTCGCGCGCTTCGAGAAGGAAGACATGGCCCGCTCCGCCAAGATCGTGGCGGAGGCGAAGATTCGCGCGGAATAGGGCGGACTTCGGCCCCAACTTCCGCCCCGGCTTCGGCGCCGACTTCGGTGCCGACGTCGGGGCGGACTTCGGGGCGGGATCGCGCCTGGCCGGTCTCACCCCATCCGCACCTCGATCTCGTCGTACCGGCGTACCCGGTACACCACCATCGACACCAGCCAGCTCAGCACGAACACGCCGATGATCACGTAGCCGAGCATGCCGAAGTGCGCGTTCAGCTCGCCAACCACGTCCCACAGGCCGCCTTCCAGGCCAAGCTTGTCGGCGATCAGGCCGAGCGCCTCGATGCCGCCGATCACCACCGCCACCACCACCGACACCAGCGTGATGGTCATGTTGTAGTAGAGCTTGCGGATCGGCTTGGTGAAGGCCCAGCCGTAGGCGCCGAGCATCAGGATGCCGTCGGTGGTGTCCACCAGCGACATGCCCGCCGTAAACAGCGCGGGGAACACCATGATGGTCCAGAACGGCACGCCCTTGGCGGCCTCCGCGGCGGACAGGCCGAACAGGGCCACTTCGGTCGCGGTGTCGAAGCCGAGGCCGAACAGCAGGCCCATGGGAAACAGGTGCCAGCTGCGGCTGGCAAGGCGGAACAGCGGGCGGAACAGCCGCGCAAGGAAGCCGCGGTTGTTGAGCAGCAGGTCCAGGTCTTGCTCCTTGAGCGCTTCGCCGCGCCTGACGGCGCGGAAGGCGCGCCACACCGAGATCAGGATCAGCAGGTTGAAGAAGGCCAGCAGGAACAGGAACAGTGCCGACACGCTGGTGCCGATCATGCCGCCCACGGCCTTCATGTCGGCGAAGCGGGTCTGCAGCGCGGCGGCGGCCACGGCGATGCCGATCGACATCAGCGTGACCACGGTGGAGTGCCCGAGCGAAAAGAAGAAGCCGACCGCGACCGGACGCTTGCCTTCCTGCATCAGCTTGCGCGTGACGTTGTCGATGGCGGCGATATGGTCGGCGTCCACGGCGTGGCGCAGTCCCAGCGAGTAGGCGAGCACGGCCGAGGCCAGCAGCATGGGGTGGTCGCGGAAGGCGGCCAGCGCCCAGATCCAGGCGCCGACATTGGCGGCGATCAGGAAGGCGTACAAGGCGATGACCTTGCGCCGTACGTCGGCGTGCTGGTCGTTGAAGATGCTGGCGAGGAAGCGGAGCATGGTCGGTTCTGTGATCTAGTGCGAATCGGTCAGCGTTGTGTCCCGGCGCGGCGACGGGGGCGGAACAGGCGCCGCCAGCCTATCACCACGCCGCTGACGGAGATGAGGAGCCCGGCGGCGGACAGCGCCCACACGGCAATGTCCCACGCGGGCCGGTGCCGCAGCAGCCAGCCCAGGTCCCAGCTGTGCGCCGCGTTGAACAGCCAGCGGTAGGCGCGCCGGCTGCCGTCGCTGCGGCCGAGCAGGCTGCCGTTGGTGGCGTCGAGATAGGCCCAGGTGGCGGCGGCGTCGTCGAAGCGTACCCGCAGCACGGGCAGCTTGCGCGGCTGGTGATGGCTGTACCAGTAGTCGTCCGGCTGCGTCAGCAGTTCGCTCCCGGCGATGCCGGCCCCGGGCACCAGGCTGGCGGCAGCTGCGGTGAGCCGCTCGCCGGTTGGCGCGAGCGCGGCGCCGGTATCGGCGCGATAGGCGAGGCCGTCCTGCGCCGCGGTCGCCACCAGCAGCACCGGCTGGCCTGCCTGCCACGTCATGCGGATTTCGCGCGGTCGCCCGGCGGCGCGCAACTGGCTGGCCAGCGCGCTGCCGTCCAGATCGGCAAAGCGCGGCAAGGTCTGTCCCGCATAGCGCTCGAGCGCGGCCTGGTCGAAATTCCGCCCCGGGAACCACTGGTTGGGGTTGACCGAGAGCCAGCCGCTGGCCAGCCATGCCAGCAGGAACAGCGCGCCGCCCAGCCCGGCGACATGGTGCCAGGCCATCCAGCCGTGGTAGGGCGAGGTGCCGCCCGCGCTGCCATGCGCAAAGCGGCGCTGCACGCGCAGCCGCAGCCAGCCGATCCAGATGCCGCTCACCGCCACGGCCATGCACACGCCGGAGGTCCACAGCACCACCTGCCGCCACAGCGGGGGATCGGCGCGCACCGGCGTGAAGTACAGCCAGTGCGGCACCGCGCCCAGCCAGTTCCAGAAGCGCTCGGCGCGCCTGGTGTCGCGCATGACTTCGCCGGTGCGCGCGGACACGTACAGTTCGGTGCCGGCATCGTCGTCCAGCGCGATGCGGTGCAGCGGGCGCCAGGCGTTCAGGCCGTTGGGCACGGTCCACTGGTCGCGCTCGGCGGTCTCGACCCAGCGTGCCTTGCCCACACGGGCGAAGCGCGCGGCGATGTCCTGCGCGGTGGCGGCATCCACCTGCCCGATGGGCGCGCCGTCGCGCGCGGAGACCGTGTGCGGCGTGCCGCGCCAGTCGACCATGCGGTAGACCGGCTGGGTGCCCATCATCTCCAGGCGCAGGCTGCGCGGGAAGCGCTCCAGGCCGGCGCTGGCCATGGCGGCGGCCGGCGTGACCCGCACCGCGGGCAGGTCCAGCGGCGGCAGGCCGGCGAGGCGTTCTGCATCGGTCAGCGCGGGAAAGGCCACGTACATCATGACCAGGCCCGAGAGAAACCACATCGCGATCAGCAGGCAGCCGGCGATGCCGGCCCAGCGGTGGATCAGGTAGAGCCAGCGTCGCGTGAAGCGCCAGCCGCGCTCCCGCCAGGACCCCGGGCGGCGCATCGTGGCCATGCCTAGAAGTAGAAGTTGGCCGACAACTCTGCCGCGCGCGGCCGCCCCAGCAGCCACTGCCCGCCGCTGTTGCCGGAGGTCTCGGCGTAGTTGCGGTTGAACAGGTTGTACACGCGCAGCGCCAGCGCCGTCTTGCGCGACACGCGCCACTGCAGCGAGGCGTCCACCACGGTGTACGAGGGCATGGCCGTGGTGTTGGCGTTGTTGGTATAGCGCCGGCCCACATAGCGCAGGCCGCTGCCCACCTGCCACTGCGGCGCGAAGGCCCAGGTCAGCCACAGGTTGGCCGCCTGCTGCGGCACGCCAGTCGGCACATTGCCGTTGCGCGAGACCAGCGCGCCGTTCACGCTTTCGGCGAAATCGTCATAGCGCGCGCGCAGCACGGTGCCGTTGGCGTCCACGCGCAGGCCGCGCATGAGTTCGATGCTGAGGGAGGCTTCCAGCCCGCGCGAGGACTGCTCGCCTACCTGCACCGTCAGCGCCGGGTTGCTGGCGTCGCGCGTGAGCAGGTTCTTCTTCACGATCTGGTACGCGGCGAAGGTCCATTCGCCGCGCTGGTCCCAGAACGATTGCTTGATGCCGGCCTCGATCTGCCGGCCGGTGGCGAGCTTGAAGTCCTTCTGCGCGTCCGAGGTGGTGATCAGCGCGCCGAGCGGATCGGTGGCGGTGGCGTACTGCGCGTAGACCGACAGCTTCGGCGTGAGCTCGTAGACCGTGCCGGCGCGCCACGTCACGTTGTTGAAGTTGCGGGTCCAGTCGTCGCCAGTGAGCAGGTTGCCGCGCTCGAGCTGGGCATGGTCGAAGCGCACGCCGCCTATCACCGACCACTGCTGCGTGAGCTTGAGGCGGTCCTCGCCGAACAGGGCGGCTTGCGTGGTGTGGGTGCGGTAGCGCGGCGAAGTGACCACCCCCGGCGGGCTGAAGAACTGGCCCGGATCGAACTGATAGGCGTTGACGGTGGACGTGCCGCCGTAGGGCGAGTTGTTGCTGTGGGTGAAGTTGATGCGGTTGACGTCGAAGCCCACCGTGGCGGTGTTGGCCATGCCGAACAGCTGCCCGTCGATCTTCAGGTCGGCGCGGTCGCCTACCTGTTCCTGGTCGTGCAGGATTTCCAGGTAGTCGGTGCGGCGCACCTGGCCGGAGGCGGGGAGGAAGGTGTAGGACTCGGCATCGCGCCAGTGGCGCTGGCTGGTGAGGTAGTAGAACTGGTTGCGCACGGTCACGCGTTCGTTCGGCTGCCATTGCGCGGCCAGGCGCGTCCAGCGGTCGCGGTAGGTGATCTCGCTGTCGCCCACGTTGTAGTTCTTCGTGCGCAGCGACGTATCCAGGCTGCCGTTGACCAGCGGCGTACCGAAATAGCGCATCGGGTGCTGGTCGCCGTCGTCATAGGACAGCGTGACATTGAACTCCGGCGAGACGTCGAGCCGCACCGCGGCGGATACGGCCACGTTGCGCGATTCGCCGCGTTCCACCCAGCCGGCGGAGCGTCCGTAGTTGACATTGAAGCGGTAGGAGAGGTTGTCGTTGACCGCGCCGCCGGTGTCGAAGGCCGCGCGCGCCGTCCGCTGGGTGCCGCCGGTGAGCTGCAGCTCGTTGGTGATCGGCGCGCGCATCGGCTTCTTGGGAATCACGTTGACCACGCCGCCGATGGCGCCCTCGCCATACATGACCGACGCCGCGCCGCGCAGCACCTCGATGCGGTCAACCGACCAGGTATCGAAGGGGAAGGTCACCGTGCCGGCCGCCACGTAGAGGCGCGTGCCGTCGTAGAGTTGCATCACCGAGCCCTGGCCCGAGAAGCCGCGCGCGGTCAGCGCGGTGCCGCCGTTGCCGGGGGCGCCGTTGGCGATGATGCCGGTGGCGCGGGACACGGCGTCGCTCACGGTCAGGTCGCCGCGCTCGCGGATCACCTCGCCGGGCAGCACCTCCACGCTGGCCGGGGTCTCGAGCGGCGTCAGTCCCAGCCGGCTGGCGGTACTGGCAGGTTCCGACAGCGACAGGCCGGGCAGCGCCGCCGCGCTGCTGATCACCACCGGCGGCAGCACGGCGGCGTCTTTCGGTGCCGGCTGCGCATGCGCGCGGCCGGGTGCTTCGGTGTCTTCGGCGGCCCGGGCGGCCTCCGCGCCGGCGCCGGCAAAGGCCCCCAGCGACAGTGCCAGCGCACAACCGCGGGCCAGCTTGCGGCGGGTGGGGGAAAACCGGGGCCGGACAGGGCCGGGCGGGGCGGTGCGGGTGAAACGGGAGCGCGCGGGCATGGACTTTCCATCGTGAGCCGCAGGCGACCCCGCCCGCGGCAATGAACGAACAAGCCACGGACGCGCGCGCAATGGCGCCGGGACGCATGCCCGGCAGCCTCACGCCTTGCCGCCCGTCCGCAGCCTCGGTGATCGTTCGCAAGGCCGGTATCCGGGCTCGCAGGGGGACGCACTGCCGCTTGGGCGCGTCCAGGGTGCCGCCTTCCCACGCGTTCCGACGCGCAGTGGCTGCCGCGGCCTGTGGGCCCGGCGTGACACCTTTCTACCTGCTGACCGTTGCGGGGGCAGCACAGGATTTGCCGCGCACATGGCGGCGCACCTGTTTCCCGTTTAACCCTCGCCGCGTGTCGCGCGGCGGGGGCACCTTCGAACCTGTTGCAATCCAATTGCAGGAGCAATGTGGAAAGCGACCGCGATTGTAACGGGATTTCTACTGTGCTTGCCTGGTGGCCTGGCCCTTCGTTGTGATCACGCACACCGGGGCGGTGGTGCACCGGGATGGCGATCTGCGGCGCGATTTTGGTGCTTTATGCGCCATTCCGTCCGCATCCTGGTGGCTTCTTGCGGAGATGCCGCACGCAGCGCTAAAGAAGACAAGGTGCGCTCCGATATCCGTGCATGCCGCGTGCCTTTTGCATCGCCGGCGCATGCCTGGATATAAAGCGAACCCTTCCATGAATCACCTGACCCTGCGAAAAAAGCTGTGGATCCCCCTCGTGCTGGCCTGGCTCGGCCTGCTGCTGCTGACCGTGACGCACGCCTTCCAGACCCGGCAACTGCAGATGGCGGACCGTCGCGGCGAACTGGCCAACGTGGTCGACATGTCGCTGTCGCTGGTGCGTGACTACGCCGAGCAGGCGCGCCTGGGCAAGATGACCGAAGACGAAGCCCGTGCGCAGGCCATCGCCCGCATCGCCGCGCAGCGCTACGGCAAGGATGGCTATATCACCATCGTCGGCGCGGATTCGGTGCTGGTGATGCATCCGATCAACGCCAAGCTCAACGGCAAGAACATGATCGACTTCAAGGATGCCAAGGGCAATGCCTTGTACGTCGAGATTGCCGCGCGTGGCGCGTCGCCCGAGGGCGCGGGACACCTGGACTACTGGTGGCCCAAGCCCGGCAGCGACCAGGCCAGCCCCAAGATCGGCTACGTGGCCCGCTACAAGCCGTGGGGCTGGGATCTCGTCGCCGGCACCTATATGGATGATGTGCAGGCACAGTTCCGCGCTTCCCTGTATCAGTCGCTTGGCCTGCTGGTGCTGCTCGGCATCGTGATCTCGGTGGTGGCCACGCTGCTGATCCGCAGCATCCAGCGCTCGGTCGGTGGCGAGCCCGCTGCGGCGGCGGCGCTGGCGCTGCGCATGGCCGGCGGCGACCTCACGGTGCGTGCCGACACCGCCCCGGATGACAATGCCAGCCTGATGTACGCCATCGGCCATATGCGCGACCAGCTTGCCGGCACGGTGGCGGGCATCCAGCAGTCGGCCGATTCCATCAGCGCCGCCGCGCAGCAGATCGCCGCCGGCAACACCGACCTGTCGAGCCGCACCGAGCAGCAGGCGGCCTCGCTGGAGCAGACCGCCGCCAGCATGGAGCAGATCACCGCCACCGTGCGCCAGAACGCCGACAACGCCGCCGAGGCCAGCCAGTACGTGGCCGATGCCGCGCAGATCGCGCAGCAGGGCGGCAGCGTGGTGAGCGAGGTCGTGGCCAAGATGCGCGGCATCACTGCCAGCTCGCGCAAGATCAACGACATCATCGGCGTGATCGACGGCATCGCCTTCCAGACCAATATCCTCGCGCTCAATGCAGCGGTGGAAGCCGCGCGTGCCGGCGAGCAGGGCCGCGGCTTCGCCGTGGTGGCCGGCGAGGTGCGCAACCTCGCGCAGCGCAGCGCGGGTGCCGCCAAGGAAATCAAGACCTTGATCGTGGAATCGGTGGGGCAGGTCGACAGCGGCTCCGCCCTGGTCGAGCAGGCCGGCCAGACCATGGCCGAGATCGTCAACGCGGTGGGCCGCGTGACCGCCATCATGGACGGCATCGCCTCGGCCACGGCCGAACAGCGCACCGGCATCGAGGAGGTCAACCGCGCGGTCTCGCAGATGGACCAGATGACGCAGCAGAACGCAGCGCTGGTGGAGCAGGCCAGCGCGGCCGCGGCCTCGCTCGAAGACCAGGCCGGCGCGCTGCACCATGCGGTGTCCGCCTTCCGCCTCGTGCCGGCATGAGTGCGCGGGCCGGGCGCGCGCCGTTTGCGCGCCCGGCCCTATCCCTATAGCAGCGACTTGCCCTGCGCCAGGATCTTGTCGCAGACCTGCTTGGTGACCTGATCCTTGAGGCCGCCGCCGCTGAGGTCGAACTTGTTGCCGTCGCTGCTGCTGAGTATTCCCTTGGCGCCGTCCGTGTAGCCGGGGTCCGATGTCGCCGAGCCGCCGAGCTTGCCCATCAGCTGGTCCTTGACGGACGAAGCGCCGCCGCCGCCGAGGTAGTTGTTCTTGACGCAATACTCCAGCACACCGGCCACATTGCCGATGCTGCCGGAACTCAGCGATTGCAGCGAAGGCATGCCGCCGCCCAGGCTGCCGGCGAGGCCGCCCAGGCCGCCGGTGCTGCTTCCTCCGCCCTGCGTGGCTCCCTTGAGCATGTCGCCGATCTGCGCGTGGATCGCGGCCGCCGGCAGCAGGCCGGCGAGCAGGATCGACACGGCAGTGATGCGGTAGATGCTGGATTTCATGCGGTCTTCCTCCGGGGTGGGATCATGGCAGCTTCCAATATAGTGCGTGGCGGGCAGGCCATCGCCACGGGTGCACGGGCGCGACCCAGCCCGCGGCGCTCCGGCGCTGGCGCGCCCGGTAGCCGGATGCCCCTTGCGACCCACCGCAGGGACAATGCATCACTCGCGGGTGCGGCGCGGCCCATGCCGGCGCGGAAGCCGGCCCCGCATTTCCCCTGGATCGGCGGATCGGCAATGGCGGCGCGGCGGTATACGTGGCTGCCGGGCGGGAACTGCGGGGCCGCGATTGCTGGGTCGCGGTGCGCGCGCTCGCCCCGCTCATCTCCAGCCCGTTCTTCCTGGGGGCGTCGGCCAATGGCGTGGAGACCTCGGCCCCGCTCCACTGCGCCGGAGGCGGCACGGTCGCCCGCGCGACAGCGGCGCAAGACGCCACGGGCCGGGTCGCGCATCAAGCGGATGCCATGCGCCAGGCAGACGGCGTCACGGCCTCCTCCTGGCGCCATGCAGCCCGCAATGCGTGCGGGCTGGCAAAGCCGCAGTGCGCGGCCACCTGTTCCATGGGCCAGTCGCTTTCGCGCAGCAGCCGCCGCGCCAGCGCAACGCGCAATTGCTGCTGGTACTGCTTTAGCGTCACGCCGCATTGCTGGTGGAACAGCCGGGCCAGTTGCCGGTAGCTCAGCGCGAAGCGGGCGGCCAGCGCCGCATAGGGCAGCGCGTAGTCCGGCCGGGCCGTCAGGAAATCTTGCACGGCGTGGATGACCGCGTGATCGTGGTCGCGGTAGCGTAGTTGCGCGTCGAGCGCGGGATCCTGGCTCAGGCGGCGGAACGGCACCACGTTGTCGCGCGCCACGCGGATCGCCGCCGGCGCGCCGAAATCGCGCGCGATCAGGTGCAACGCCAGGTCGATGCCGGCCGTGACGCCGGCCGAGGTGACCAGCCCGCCGTCGTCGACCAGCAGCCGGTTAGCCAGCACGCGCGCGCGCGGATGGCGTTGCTGCAGCCGCTGGAGGTAGTCGTGGTGGGTGGTGCAGTCGCGCCCGTCGAGCAGCCCCGCGGCGCCCAGCAGCCAGGCGCCGGTGCAGACGCTGGCCAGCAGGATGTCGCCAAGGCGCGGGCGCGCAATGCGCTGCAGCCATTGCACGATCTGCCTGTTGCCCGGTGACAGCGGGGCGTCTGGCGCGAGCTTGCATCCCGCCACGATGACGGCATCGCCGTGCGCCAGCGTGGCCGGCAGGGGCTTGAGCGCGCTCAGCCTCAGGCCCTGGAAGCTCTCCAGCTCGCGTTCCGGTCCCACGCAGATGCACTCGACCGAGCCCAGCCCCAGCTCGCCCAGCGAGCCGAACAACTGCAGCGGCCCGGCCAGGTCGAGCACGTGCACTTTTGGCGGGAGGACGAAGTAGATCCGTTTCATTCGATGGCGGGGCGGGGCCGTTCAATGGATGGCATGTTTTTTACGCCGGGAGGCAGAGTATCTGCTTTGCGCCAGGCTGCTTTGTTTTTACCATGGCACATAACTTACCTGGCCATACTGGCCACCTCATCACGGGAGACATGATGCTACAGCTCAGACCGACTTGCGAACACTGCGACAAGGCGCTGCCGCCGGCTTCGGGCGAAGCGCGCATCTGCAGCTATGAATGCACGTTTTGCGCCGCGTGCGTGGACGATATCCTGCAGAACGTCTGTCCCAATTGCGGCGGCGGCTTCACGCCCAGGCCGGTGCGGCCCGCGCGCAACTGGAAGAACAACAATTGCCTCGGCAAGGACCCGGCCAGCACGCAGAAGAAGCACAAGCCGGTCGATCCGCAGGCACATGCGCTTTTTGCCGCGCCCATTGCCGGCATTGCGCCGGAACAGCGCTGAGCGGCCGGGAAAAAGCTATTCGTCCCGATGGTGCAGCAACGTCATCAGCACCGAAGCATCCTCGATGCCGCGCAGCGCGTGCGGTGCGCCGGGCGCCAGGTACATCAGGTCGCCGGCGTCCATGCGCTGGCTGCTGCCATGCGCCTCCATCTCGATCGCGCCCTCCAGGCAGAGCACGGTGATCGCGCCGGGCACGCTGTGTTCCGGGAGCGACTTGCCGGCCGGCAGCACCAGTCGCATGACCTGCAGGTCCGCTGCGCGCACCAGCGTCAGGTTCTGGGCCTGCCGCAGCGCGGCGCCCAGCGGGCGGAGTTTGACGATCTCACCGGTTGCTGCGTGATGCTGAGCCATGACCATTCTCCATCGATGCGGACGCGCCGGCAGGTGGCCGGCGCCATGTGAAGGGGACTTCCGCCAGCTGTCGCCAGCCATGCTACCGGAATAGCGCAGCACCCGCCCCGGCGCAAGGGCGCGCTGGCGTCAGCACGCGCCAGGCCGTGGCAGCCTTACCGAAACACGCCCGCTCGCCGGACCGGCGGCGCTGCAATGGCTTGCCCCCGGCGCCGTGATTTTCTAGCATGGTTGCGCAGGCGCGGCTTGCCGCGAATACCGCGGCGGTCCCGCCGTCCCGACACACCGCGCGTACCCACGGAGCCTTGTCCTTGCTGCTTCGCCTTCGCCTTCGCCTTGCCGCGGCCCTGGTGCCGGTCCTTGCGGCTGCCGCCTGCGCCAGCGTGCCGGGCCTGCCGTGCGCGCCAGGCGAACATCGCGCCGTTGCCGAGTTGATGTATTTCGGCACGGCCATGCCGGGCGGGACGGTGTCGGAAGACGCATGGGCCGCCTTCCTGCGCGATTCCGCCAC
Organism: Cupriavidus sp. 05T41; assembly: GCF_056396525.1. NCBI lineage: Bacteria > Pseudomonadati > Pseudomonadota > Betaproteobacteria > Burkholderiales > Burkholderiaceae > Cupriavidus > Cupriavidus sp. 05T41. Next base: position 173,497 of record NZ_JBFTLQ010000011.1, on the reverse strand, counting down.
CCCGCGCTTTCCGCAGGGTTTGACAGTATGGCGGGCGGCCGGACAGTGGCGCGCGCCGGGCCCGGAGGGGATCGGGCGCGAAGCAGCCTATGTGCTGAGCATCGTGCATGGAGATGACGACGCTAGCAACGCTGCGGTGCGCGCCATTGCCGCGGAGTACAAGGCGCGCTTCAGCCAGGAGGCGGTGCTGCGGACCAGAAGCGCGGTCTGCGCCGCGTTCTAGCGCGCAGATTCCCGGCGGAGCGCCTCGCCGGGCTGGATGGATGGTTCGCTCTCAGTGCGCGCGGCTTGCGTCCTGGCGGCGCACCGCGAAGTCTGCGAGCAGCGCCACGACCAGCGCCACGCCGCCGCAGGCGAAGATCAGCGCATAGTTGTTGTGCGAAACGCCGAACAGATAGGAGTAGCCGTAGCCGCCGAGCGCCTGGAATAGCGCGAACGCCGTGGTGGCGCGGCTCCACGCGGCACGCTGCTCGACATGGTCGTGCGGCACCATTTCATGGATGCGGCCCAGCGTAAGCGGCACGATGCCGGGCGTGAAAATACCGAGGATGACCGTGGCAACGCCGATCAGCACGGCGCTGCCCGACAGCGCCAGCATGGCCGCTGCAAGCGCCTGCAGCGCCAGCGCGATGCGATAGGCGGAGCGGAAGCCGATGCGGTCCGCGACGTTGCCGCACAGGACCGGGCCGGCGATGGCCGCAATGCCGTACAAGACCCAATAGCTCGCACCGACGGCCGCACCGCGGCCGAGCCCGCGCGCTACATAATCGACCAGCAGCACCATGGCTGGCACCAGGCCCAGCGCGTTCGCTGCGTACTGGGCATACAACACCCGCATGGCCGTGTTCGCGCCGCGGGCCGGGGCGGCAGCGGATTGCGCTGGCGCGCTAGCGGCGCCGGCGGCTTGCGCTGCGTTATCGCCGGGCCAGCCGAACCAGCTCACCGCGGTCAGCACGAGGGCAACCACGCCGAGCCCGAGCCACGTGTCCCGCAGGCCAAGCTGCAGCAGTTGCGGAACGATGGTGCCGGACGCGGCGATGCCAAGGCCCAGCCCGAGGAAGATCATGCCCCCCGCGAAGCCGCGGCGCGCCGGCGGGATGTGCGGCAGGATCGTGGTCGCCACCAGCACCATGATGGCGCCGCCCGACAAGCCCGAAGCAAAGCGCCACAGGAAGAACCAGCTCACGGAAAGCGGAAAGCCGCAGGCAAAGAAGGCCACCGTGGCGACCAGCATCAGCAAGCGCAGCGCGCTGCGGTTGGACAGCGCGCTGGCGAGCGGGCGGCCCAGCAAGGCGCCGGCCAGGTAGCCGGCGAAATTGGCCGCGCCGAGCGTCACTGCTTGTGACGAGGTGAACCAGTGCGCCTGGATCAGCGAAGGGATCAGGGGCGTGTAGGCGAACCGGGCCAGCCCGATGGCGACCAGGCTGCCGCAAAGGCCGGCCAGCATGGCGAACATGGCTTGCGCATCCAGCGCGCTGGCGCGGCCTGGCATGGCAAGGGTGTCTTGTGACATGAACTTCTCCTGCGATGGACCCGAAGCCGTTGGCGACAGGCCTTCCATTGTGGGAACGGCGTCAGCGTGAAAGCGATTGCCTTGTTTTGTTGCGATCGATATAGAACGGATACTATAACACTCGATATAAAACGCAAGCAGATTTTTTGTGGCAAATAGTGCACAGCAGGACGAGATGGCCGGGCCCGCTTCATGCCGGTCTGTTCGGCACCCCGCATGCCGGGCCCGGCATGCGTTGAGACCCGCGGATGCGCGTGAAACAATGGCCTGGCGTGTTAGCTATGCAAACGGGAGAGCGAAAATGACAGACAACGCCCGCCTTCGGCTGCTCCGGATCGCGCTGGTAGTGGTGGGCGCGGTTGCGCTCGCGCTCTATCCGCTGATGGTGCTGTGGCCATCCGGCTGGGCATGGCACAGCGGGTACTCGGACTATCCGCTGATGATCGTCGGCATCTACGCGACGCTGGGTGTGTTCCTGATCCTCGCGGCGCGCGATCCGCTGCGCCACCTGAGCCTGATCTGGTTCACGGTGTGGTCGAGCCTGGTGCACGGCGGCATCATGGCTGTCGAGGCGCTCGCGAGCGTGCACCAGCGCGGGCACCTGCTTGGCGACGTGCCCGGTTTGCTTATCGCAGCAGCGGTGCTGGCCGTGCTGACACCGCGCGGATCGACGGTGCGGCGGCTGCGCGGGGAGCGCTAGGCCGCGGGCCGGGCGCTCCGGGGCAGGCCGGCCGCCCGGAGGTGCCGGGCGCTATGCGCCGGCCGGCAGGATCTCCACATCCGCAATCCAGTTGCGCTGCCGCCGCGCCAGCCGGTCCTCCGTGCTTTCGCCGTCGAAGGTGGTGCTTGCGGGATGGCGCACCAGCGCCGGATCCACGCCTTCCAGCGCATTGACGCTGACCACCGCATAGAGCCGCCCGCCGATCTGGCAGCTGACCAGCGGGACCACACCGCAGCGGGTGCAGACATGGAAGCGGGCAGTCTCGGTGCCGAAGGCGTATCCGGAGACGGCGGCGGGGTCCTTGACGATGACCCTCAGCGAGCCCTCGGGGCAGGAGGTCCAGACCCCGCCATGCTTGGTGCAGAACGAGCAGGTGCAGCGGCGCGCGGGGATCTCCGGCGCGTCGGACTTCCAGTCGAGCGTGAACGAGATATTGCCGCAGTGGCAGCTGCCGGTGGTGAGCATGCGACGGCTCCGGGGTTCCGATAAGGACGTTGAACGGATGCATCCTGCATTGGGGAGATGCAGCGTCCGGCGACCATATCACGAGTGAGCGCAGGGGCGGAACACGGGCGTGAATCCTGCCCCACCGGCAACCCGCTGCCGGACGACCGTACCTCGGTGACGAAAGACGTGGCGCGCCCTGCCGCTACCGCGCCGGTGCAACGTGCATTCGCCCGGGAGCCAGGATCGCGGCGGCCGCAGCCGTCGTTAGAAGGATCCGAAGGTCCCGCCGATGAGGATCACCGCGACCAGTGCGGCGATGGGGCCGGCGATGCCCACCACCACGATGTCACGATAGCTCTCGCGGTGGGTGGTGCCGCACACCGCCAGCAGGGTTACCACCGCGCCGTTGTGCGGCAGGCTGTCGAGCGTGCCGGCGCCGATCACGGCGACACGGTGCATCAGGGCCGGGTCGATGCCGGTGACTTCGGCCAGTTGCAGATAGGTGCCGCCGAGCGCCTGCAGCGCGATGGTCAGGCCGCCCGAGGCCGAGCCGGTCAGCGCGGCCAGCACATTGGTGGCCACCGCGAGCGATACCAGCGGACCGCCCTCGATCGACAGCACCCAGTCGCGCACCACGTCGAAGCCGGGCAGGGCTGCCACCACCGCGCCGAAACCCACCAGGCTGGCCACGCTCACGGCCGGCAGCACGGCCGCATTGGCGCCGGCGTCCATGCTCTCGCGCAGCTTGCGCAGGCGCTTGCGGTGCAGGATCAGCAGGCAGAGCGTGGCGGCCGCCAGCGCCACGATTACCGACCACACCCCGCCCAGCGCCGCCAGGCTGGTGCCGCCCCAGCGCTCGTCGGCCAGGTAGCCGGCGTCCTGGCGCGGCAGTACCAGCAGGCTCATGACCAGGTTGACGGCGACCACCACCACCAGCGGCGCGAAGGCGCTCCACACGGCAGGCAGTTCTTCGCTGCGCGCGCCGCGGTGGGCCTCGGCGGGATCGAATTCGCGCGCCACGGTGGCGCGCTCGCGCACCAGCGCATCGTCGGCAGCGCGGTCGGCGCAAGCCAGCGCATGGTCGCCGAAGGTCTCGCCCGCGCGGCGCGCGGCACGCTCCACCCGCCCCAGCCACCAGAGCCCGAAGCCCAGCATGATGGCCGCGGCAATCACGCCCAGGCCCGGCGCGGCGAACGGCGTGGTGCCGAAGAACGGCATGGGGATGGCGTTCTGGATGGCCGGCGTGCCCGGCAGCGCGGACATGGTGAAGGTGGAGGTCCCAAGCGCGATCGCAGCCGGCATCAGCCGGCGCGGGATCTGCGCGGCGGCAAACAGCGCCTGTGCCATCGGCGCCAGCACGAAAAAGGCCACGAACAGGCTGACCCCGCCATAGGTGACCAGCGCACCGGCCAGCACCACCGCCAGGATGGCCCGCCGCGGGCCGAGCTTGAGGATCATCCAGGCGGCGATGGCGTTGACCGAGCCGCTGTCGTCCATCAGCTTGCCGAACAGCGCGCCCAGCAGGAACAGCGGGAAGAACTGCGCGAAGAAGCCCGCCGCATTGGCCATGAAGGTCTGGGTCCAGTGCGCCAGCAGCGGCTCGCCCGCCGTGGCCGCGGCCAGCAGCGCGGCGGCCGGCGCCAGCAGCAGGATGCTCCAGCCCCGGTAGGCCAGCCAGATCAGCAGGCCAAGGGCGAACAGGATGCCAGCAAGACCCATGGGGCAGTTCTCCCGTAGCAGTTGGTCGAGGTCGCAGGAGGAGCGCCGGCACAGCGCATCCACGTGCCGGGACAGCAGGCCGGAGGCGGCCTCGCGTCCCGGTTCGGGCGCCGGCCCGGGCCAGTCGCGGGGGCAATCCGCAAACGTCTACAGCATAGGTGACGCCGGCATGCGGCGTGGCGCACGCGGCGCCACGCTATTGCGCCTGCCGCTCCAGCACCTCCCAGAGTTCGAGCAGGGTAGGGTTGCCGGCGTGGGCCGCGCGGTAGGCGCAGATGTCGAGTCCGGAGTGCCATGTGGCATCGCCGGCCGGCACCAGGGTGCCCGCGGCCAGCGCGTCGGCCGCGGTGGTGCGCGGCAGCCAGGCCACGCCGTGCCCTTCGATGGCCATCTTCATCAGCAGGATCGCCATATCCGCCTCGTAGCAGCGCTCCAGGGGGCGGCGCGGCGGCGTGCCTTCCAGGATGACCTCCACCACGCGCCCGAGCGTGGTGCCGGCGGTATAGGCCAGGTAGGGAATCGGCTTGTGGCCGCTGCCGCCCAGCGAGAACAGCGGGCCGCCGCGCAAGTTGGGCGCGCTCAGCGGCATCAGCAGGTCATGGCCCACGGTCAGGCTGCGGAACTTGTCGGTATCCAGCGAGACCGGCACGCGCGCATGGTTGTAGCCCAGCATCAGGTCGCAGTTGCCCTCCGACAAGGCCACCACCGCTTCGAGCACGTTGGCGGCCACCACGCGTGCATTGAACTGGCCGTAGCGGGCCTGGCAGGCTTTGAGCCAGGTGGGCAGGAAGGTCAGCGACAAGGTGTGCCCGGCGGCGATCTGGATGGCCTTGCCCGGCATGCGGCTTTCCTGGCGCAGGGTGGCGCGCGCGTCCATCAGCAGGGTCAGCGCTTCGCGGCCGCTGGCGCAGAAGGTCTTGCCCGCGGGCGTGAGATCGAGCGGGAAGGTGTTGCGGTCGACCAGCACCGCGCCGGCCCAGTCTTCCAGGGAGCGGATGCGCCGCGACAGGGCCGATTGCGTGATGTGCCGCAACTCGGCGGCACGCGAGAAGCTGCGGGTCTTTTCCAGGACCAGCAGGTCGTCGATCCATTTCAGTTGCATGGCTTGCGCGTTCCTAGGACTGTTTCGGGTGGTCCCGTGAACGGATCGCCGCGGGCCTCTCGCACGGATCTTCCACAGGGGTATTCCATTTTCGCATAGCCTTATGGCCGATCCGCATCCCGGTGTCCGGAAGCCCGCCCTAGAATCATCACTTCCCATCAGCCGGCATATCGCCCGAAGGCGAAGCAGATCCAGCATGACAGGGGCGCGCAAACAAGCTGGCAGGCAAAGCGGCTGCGCCCTGGAACGCATCCGAACCTACCTAGGCAGTCAACGTCTCTCGACGCTTTCCGGAGCTACCCTGATCATGTTCACGCAGTCGCTTTTCCGCACACGTTCGTGCCATGCCGGCCTGCTGCTGGCACTGGCCCTCGGCGCCGCCGCGCCGGCCGCCGCCGCGGACTATCCCGACCACCCGGTGCAACTGGTGTTGTCCTTCCCGCCGTCCGGCGCCACCGACGTGCTGGCGCGTGCGGTGGGGCAGCGCTTGTCCACCGTGCTCAGGCAGCCCGTGGTGGTGGACAACCGCCCGGGCGCGGGCGGCGCCATCGGCATGGGCTACGCGGCCAAGGCCGCGCCCGACGGCTACACGCTGTACCTGGCTGCCGTCAGCAATGCCGCCATCGCGGCAGCCACGTACAACAGCCAGCCTGCCAGCCTGAGCCGGGATTTCGTGCCCATCGCGGGCATCGGCACCGTGCCGCATATCCTGGTGGTGCCGGCCTCGCTGCCGGTGCATTCGGTGCCCGAGCTGGTGAGCCTGCTCAAGGCCTCGCCCGGCAAGTACAACTTCGCCTCGCAGGGCGCCGGCACGCTGTCGCACCTGGAATCGGAGCTGTTCAAGCTGCGCACCGGGGTGGACGTGGTGCACGTGCCATACAAGGGCAGCTCGTTCGCACTGCCGGACCTGATCGCCGGGCGCTCCACCCTGATGTTCGACAGCATTCCCTCGGCGCTGCCGCATGTGAAATCCGGCAAGCTGCGCCTGCTGGCGGTGGCGTCCGGGCAGCGCGTGAGTTCGCTGCCCGATGCGCAGACCGTGACCGAGGCGGGCATCCGCGATTTCCGTGCCGACAACCTGTTTGGCCTGGTCGCGCCGAAGGGCACGCCGCCGCAGGTGGTCCGGCAGCTTGCCGCCGCCATGAAGGAGGTGCTGGCCTCGCCCGAGCTTGGCGCGTCGATGGAAGCGCAGGGCGTGCAGATCAAGTACACCCCGCCCGAGCAGTTCGGCCAGATGATCGGCGACGAGATGCGCACGTGGGAAAAGGTGGCGCGCGCGGCCAACGTGCGGATCGAATAGACGCAGCCGTGAAGACATCGCGCTTTCCGTCGTTTTCTTGTTCTTGAAGTGCCCGGCAGCAGCCGTCCCGCGACGGTGGCTACCGGGCGTTGCAGTCCCCTGATTCCTCAACTTTCAATCGCCGCTCACCGGGCGCAAGCGCTTAGTCCCATGACCAATTTCTGGAATTTCCCCTATCCCTCGCAGCGCGTGCCGGTCCTGGCCGACAACGTGGTGGCCACCTCGCAGCCGCTGGCGGCCGCGGCCGGGCTGCGCATGCTGGCCCGCGGCGGCAACGCCGTGGACGCGGCGCTGGCCACCGCCATCGCCCTGACCGTGGTCGAGCCCTGCATGAACGGGATCGGTGGCGATGCCTTCGCGCTGATCTGGGACGGCAAGGAACTGCACGGCCTGAACGCCAGCGGCCGCGCGCCCGCGGCCTGGACGCCGGAGTATTTCTCGCGCTACGACAGCATGCCCCCCAACGGCTGGGACACCGTGACCGTGCCAGGCGCGGTGTCCGGCTGGCGTGCCACCTGGGAAAAGTTCGGCAGCCTGCCGTTCGCTGACCTGTTCGAGCCCGCGCTGGAATATGCGCGCAATGGCTACCTGGTCTCGCACACCGTGCACCGCCAGTGGCAGGCGCAGGTGCCGGTGCTGATCGACAAGCCGGGCTTTGCCGACGCCTTCGCGCCGAACGGCCGCGCGCCGCTGCCGGGCGAGCGCTTTATCTGCGAGGGCCAGGCGCGGACGCTGGCCCGCATCGCCGAGACCAAGGGCGACGATTTCTATCATGGCGAACTGGCCGGCCGCATTGCCGCGCACGCGCGCGCCACCGGCGGGCTGATCACCGAGGCGGACCTGGCCGCGCACCGCGCTGACTGGGTCCAGCCGATCAGCACGGCCTACCGCGACCTGGAGCTGTTCGAGATCGGCCCGAACGGGCAGGGCATCGGCGCGCTGATGGCGCTGGGCATGCTGGAACAGTTCGACGTGGCCGGCATGGGCGTGGACTCCGCCGCGGCCATCCACGTGCAGGTGGAAGCCATGAAGCTGGCCTTTGCCGACCTGCATGCCTACGTAGGCGACCACACGGCGATGACCGAGGTGCAGGCGGCCGATCTGCTGGATCGCCGCTACCTGGCCAGCCGCGCCAGGACCATCGACCTCGAGCGTGCCGGCGCGGCCGGCCCCGGCAAGCCGCACAGCGGCGGCACGGTCTACCTGACCGCGGCGGACCGCAACGGCATGATGGTTTCGTACATCCAGTCCAATTTCAAGGGCTTCGGCTCCGGCGTGGTGGTGCCCGGCACCGGCATCGCGCTGCATAACCGCGGCTGGGGCTTCAACCTCAAGCCCGGCCACCCCAACCAGGTCAGTCCCGGCAAGCGGCCGTTCCACACCATCATCCCCGGCTTCCTGATGCGCCAGGGCAAGCCGCTGGCCAGCTTCGGCGTGATGGGTGGCTCGATGCAGGCCCAGGGCCATGTGCAGATGGCCAGCCGCCTGGCGGACTTCGGCCAGAACCCGCAAGCCGCGTGCGACGGCCCGCGCTGGCGTGTGCTGGACGACAACAGCACCATCTCGGTGGAATGGAACTGCCCGGAAGCCACCGTGGCAGGGCTGCGCGCGCGCGGGCACAAGGTCGAGGTGGCGCCGCAGGGCAACCTGGACTTCGGCGGCGCCCAGATAGCGATGCGGCTCGACAGCGGCTACGCGGCCGCTTCGGATCACCGCAAGGACGGCTATCCGGTGGGATTCTGAGCACCGGGCTTCCGTTCTCGCGGCGCGGGGAACATGGCGCGATGTGTGGGCTGGAACACATCAGGCAGGCGCAGGTGGGGCATAGACTGAGGGCGTCCTGATTGCCAGCCCAAGGGAGGCCGCCATGGAAGCGCTCCGTTCGCGTCGCTTGCTCGACCGTGTTTCGCCGGCAGTGCTGGCCGATCTTCGCAGGATGCAGGCGGCCACCGAATGGGCCCTGGCACAGGCCGCGGCCGACCGGGTGCCGGTGGATCCGGCCGGCAAGGGGTTCGAATTTGCCCGCTATGATCCCGGCCTGAGAGGGTTTGTCGTGCTCCGGCTGCGAGGCCGGGTAAGCGGCGCCTGAGCCGCGCCCCGCACGACCGCGCGCCTGCGTGTCTTTCGCAGGCGGGCGCGCCGGCTCGTCTGATCCCTGCTTTTGTGATTCATCGGGATATTGATGGGCGCTCGATGGGCGCTTGATAGACGCTTCCAGCGGTGCATGTCGAGCACTTCCCGGGCGCATTCGCCGCCGCTCTGCGCAGCCCGCCCCCTGCATTCCCGCGCCCTGGCGTCCGAAGTTCACCCCGCTGCCCGCTAGCAGGCCCTCCACGGCGCGCCTTGCTATAATCCCGAATTACCCAAAATCATGCCGCCCTGGCTGTGCGTGCCTTTTCCCGTGTGCTTTTCCGGGAACGGGGCGTGCGGCGGAGGCGGCTCAACGCGTGACGGGGAGTTACGTGGCCGGAACCGATATCGCAGTGCAAAACGTCCCACCCGCAGGCAATGCCGTCTCGTCCGGCAGTTCGTTCCATGCCGCCATGAAGATCCTGCCTGCCGTGCAGCGGCAGGCGATGTTCGAGATCTATGCCTTCTGCCGGGCGGTGGACGATATCGCCGACGGCGATGACCCGCGTCCCGCGCGCCTGGCCGGGCTGGATGCCTGGCGCGCCGACCTGGCCGCCTGCTATGCCGGTTCGCCGCCGCCCGCCTTGCGCGGCTTGCATGCGCAGATCCAGCGCTTCGGGCTGCTGCAGGAGGATTTCCTGGCGGTCATCGATGGCATGGCCATGGATGTGGTGGGCGATGTGCGCGCGCCCGACGCCGCCACGCTGGACCTGTATTGCGATCGCGTGGCGAGCGCGGTTGGCCGGCTTGCGGTGCGCGTGTTCGGCATGGAGCGCGATGCCGGCGTGGCGCTGGCCTATCACCTGGGCCGTGCGCTGCAGCTGACCAATATCCTGCGCGACATCGACGAGGACGCCGGGCTGGGCCGCGTGTACCTGCCGGCCGAAGCGCTCACCAATGCTGGCGTGCCGCTGGGCGCGCCGCAGGCCATCGTCGGCCATCCGGCCGTGGGCCGCGCCTGCCTGGAAGTGGCGGGGCAGGCCCAGGCGCACTATGACAAGGCGTTCGCGATCATGGCGAACTGCCCGCGCCGCGTGGTGCGCTCGCCGCGCATCATGGGCGAGGTCTACCACGTGGTGCTGCAGCGCTTGCTGGCCCGCGGCTGGACCACGCCGCGCGAACGGGTGAGGGTGCCCCGCGCCCGCGCGCTCTGGATCCTGTTGCGGCACGGTCTCGTCTGAGGCGGTGCGCTGATTTGCCGCCGTACGCGGTCGCCGCCCGTCATGGGCCCGGCGAGCGTGCGGCATTGCTGTAATTTGCGTTGTTGAAGAGAGGACATCGAAACCGATGAGCCAAGTAGCAATATCCACCGATCCGGCCATCCCTGCGGCTGTCGCGCACGGCGCGCCGCAGGCGGGCGCGCTGGAAGGCGCGATCGGCCGCGCGCAGGACGCCCTGCTGGCGGCCCAGCAGCCGGACGGCCATTGGGTGTTCGAGCTGGAAGCCGACGCCACCATCCCGGCCGAGTACGTCCTGCTGGTGCATTACCTGGGCGAGACCGCCGATACCGTGCTGGAAGCGCGCATCGCGCGCTACCTGCGCCGCATCCAGAATGCCGACGGCGGCTGGCCGCTGTTCCACCAGGGCGCGTCCGACATCAGCGCCAGCGTGAAGGCGTATTTCGCGCTGAAGATGATCGGTGACGACCCCGATGCCGAGCACATGCGCCGCGCGCGCGCCTCCATTCATGCGCAGGGCGGCGCCGAGGGCAGCAATGTCTTCACCCGCACGCTGCTGGCGCTGTACGGCGTGATGCCGTGGCAGGCGGTGCCGATGATGCCGGTGGAGATCATGCTGCTGCCCCTGTGGTTCCCGTTCCATCTTTCCAAGGTGGCGTACTGGGCCCGCACGGTGATCGTGCCGCTGCTGGTGCTCAACAGCCTGCGTCCGCAGGCGCGCAATCCGCGCGGCGTGGGCATCGACGAGCTGTTCCTGCGCCCGTGCCAGGCCACGCGCCTGCCAGCCAAGGCGCCCCACCAGGGACGCGCGTGGTTCAGCTTCTTCCGCGTGGTCGATGCCGGCCTGCGCGTGGCCGAGCCGCTGTTCCCGCGCAGCCTGCGCAAGCGCGCCATCGACCGTGCGGAGCGGTTCGTGCGCGAACGCCTGAACGGCGAGGACGGCCTGGGCGCCATCTTCCCGGCCATGGCGAACGCCGTGATGATGTTCGACGTGCTGGGCGTGCCGAGGACCGATCCGGACGTGGCGATCGCGCGCGCGTCCGTCGAGAAGCTGCTGGTGGTGCATGGCGACGAAGCGTATTGCCAGCCTTGCCTGTCGCCGGTGTGGGACACCTCGCTGGCCAGCCATGCCCTGCTGGAAGCCGGCGGCGCGCGCGCCGAGGCGGCCGCCGAGCGCGGCCTGCAATGGCTGGTGCCGCTGCAGGAGCTGGACGTGCGCGGCGACTGGATCGTGCGGCGCCCGGACGTGCGCCCCGGCGGCTGGGCCTTCCAGTACGCCAATCCGCATTACCCGGACGTGGACGACACCGCCGTGGTGGCCATGGCCATGGACCGCGCCGCGCGCGTGGGCGCCGGCGCGCCCGCCGTGACGGCGGCCAGCCACCGCGAGCGCTATGGCGAAGCCGTTTCGCGCGCGCGCGAATGGGTCGAAGGCATGCAGAGCAGCAACGGCGGCTGGGGTGCCTTCGAGCCCGAGAACACGCACGAGTACCTCAACAACATTCCGTTCGCCGACCACGGCGCGCTGCTCGATCCGCCCACCGCCGATGTCTCGGCGCGCTGCCTGTCGATGCTGGCGCAGCTCGGCGAGAGCGCCACCAGCAGCGACGCCTTCAAGCGCGCGCTGCGCTACCTGCTGGACGAGCAGATGGCCGACGGCAGCTGGTATGGCCGCTGGGGCATGAACTATATCTACGGCACCTGGAGCGCCTTGTGCGCGCTCAACGCCGCGGGCATGGACCCGGAGGCGCCGGAGATGCGCCGCGCCGCCGAGTGGCTGATCTCGATCCAGAACGCCGACGGTGGCTGGGGCGAGGACGGCAGCAGCTACCGCCTCGACTACAAGGGCTACGAGCCCGCGCCGAGCGTGGCCTCGCAGACCGCGTGGGCGGTGCTGGCGCTGATGGCGGCCGGCGCCGTCGATCATCCGGCCGTGGCGCGCGGCATCGATTACCTGGTCGGCACGCAGCAGGCCGATGGCCTGTGGAACGAAGCGCGCTTCACCGCGGTGGGCTTCCCGCGCGTGTTCTACCTGCGTTACCACGGCTACGCGCGTTTCTTCCCGCTGTGGGCGCTGGCCCGCTTCCGCAACCTGCGCCGCGACGGCACGCGGGCGGTGGCGTGGGGGATGTAAGCACGGCAGTCCCGGCGCCGCGCCGCGCCGGTCCCATGCTCGTGGTGACCGGCATGCGCTTCGAGGCCCGCATTGCCGCGGGACCCGGCATCGAAACCCTGCATGGCCTGCGCGCCGAGGCGCTGGCGCAAGGCCTGCGCGAGCGCCTGGCGCAGCCCTGCGCCGGGGTGATCAGCTTCGGCGTGGCCGGCGGGCTGGATCCCGCGCTGCTGCCCGGCAAGGTGATCCTCGCCACCGGCATCCGCGCAGGCGCCAGCTTCTGGCCGGCCGATGCCGCCTGGCTGCGGGCGCTGTCCCGGTCTCTGCCCGATGCCGTCGCCGGCACGCTCGCCGGCGATGATTCACCGGTTACCTCCGTGGCCGCCAAGAGCGCGCTGCATGCCGCCACCGGCGCGCTGGCAGCCGACATGGAATCCCATATCGCAGCACGCATCGCGCACGAATACGGCGTCCCCTTCGCCGCCTGCCGCGTGGTGGTGGATCCGGCCGCGCGCGATGTCCCGCCCGCTGCGGTGGCCGGCATGGGTGCGGACGGCGGGACCGATATCTGGGCGGTATTGAAGTCTTTGCTGGCCGGGCCCGGCCAGTTGCCGGACCTGCTCAGGCTGGCGCGCGATGCGAAGCGCGCGAGGCTGGGGCTGGAAGCGGCACGGCGCCGCGTGGGAACGGGATTCGGGCTGGCCTGAACGGGGCTCGAACGGGCTTGATGGGGCTTGATGGGGCTTGCGCCGGAATCAGGACGATTCCGGCAGGCGGGCAGCCTGGGCGCTCCTCGGCGCCCGGGCCACCACAAGGCTGATGACTATTCCTTCCTGGTGCTCTCGTCCGGCGCCTTTTCCGCGCCGCCGGCTGGCGGCGGAACCGGTGCCGCCGTTGCCTCGGCCGGTGTAGCGGCCGGCGCAGAGGCCGGTGCAGAGGCCGGTGCGCCGGGCGCCGCGGCCGGCGCGGCATCCGCCGGCGCGTCGTCGTCTTCATATTGCGGCAGCTTGCCGCTGCCGCCGTCGATCAGGTACTGGCGCCGCTGCAGGTATCCATCCCGTACGAAACTGTATTTGTCCAGCGCCGCCAGCGTCAGCAGGTCGGTCGCGCCCAGCGCATTGGTGCGGGCATCGAGGAAACCCAGGAAGTACAGGCCGTAGCGGTAGTCCTGGTCGACCCACGTGGTGGGCGAGATCTGGAAGTTCACGTACAGGCCGATCCCGTCGCGGATCGAGCTGGGGCCGAACAGCGGCAGCACCAGGTACGGGCCCGAGGGTATGCCCCACACGCCCATGGTCAGGCCGAAGTCCTGTGCGTGCTTGCTAAGGCCGGCCGGCGTGGCGATATCGATCAGGCCGCCGATGCCGAGCGTGGAGTTGACGGCGATCCGCATGAAGGTCTCGGCCGCGTCGACGCCCTTGCCCTGCAGCACGTTGTTGACGAAATTGCCGACGTCGGCGAGGTTCGAGTAGAAGTTGGTGATGGCGGTGCGCACGGGCTGCGGCGTGACGGCGCGATAGCCCTTGGCCAATGGGGTCGCCACGTATTCGTCGGCCTTGTCATTGATCGTGAATATGACGCGGTTGAACGGCTCGATGGGGTCGTTCGGGCTGGCCTGGGGGCCGCTGGCGCAGGCTGTGGCCAGCAGCGCGAGGGACAGCGCCGGCAGCAGCCGGGTAATACTGGAGGGACGGTAATCGGAACGGGTCGTCATGGTTGGCGGGTTTTCAGTGGACCGGCCCCTTGGCAGGCGCGGACCGCTTGCGCGGCTTGCCCATCAGGATCGGCTGGAAGAAGACGGCGCCGGCCAGCGTGCACGCCAGCGCCAGCGCCAGCAGCTTGCCCATGCTGGCGGTGCCCGGATGCTGCGACAGCCAGAGGCTGCCGAAGGCGGTGGCGGTGGTGGCGGCGCTGAAGAGCACGGCGTGGGTCAGCGGCGATTGCAGCAGGTGCGTCTTGCCTTCGCGCCAGGCAATCACATAGTAGATCTTGAATGCCACGCCGATGCCGAACAGCAGCGGCAGCGCAATCACGTTGGCGAAATTGAGCGGGATGCCGAACACCACGCACAGCTCCAGCGTCAGCAGCGCCGAGACCAGCAGCGGCACCAGCGTGCGCAGCACGTCGCCCACGCGGCGCAGCGTCACCCACAGCAAGATGGTGATCGACACCACGGCCCACACGCCGGCCTGGGCGAAGGCGGTCATGATGGTGTCGGCCGAGCCGCGGATCGAGATCGGCCCGCCCACGGCATCCGGCGCAACGCCTTGCACGGCATCGATAAAGCGCTTGAGCGCGGCGTCGCGCAGATCGCTGTCGACGCTGGAGGCGTCGGCATCGCCGGGCTTGGCCGCGGCGGGGAGCTTGGGACTCACGCTGACCAGCGCCTGGCCGTCCGGTGCGACCCAGTCGCGCACCATGGCGGGCGGCAGCGATGCCTGCGTGACCGGCTGCGGCGACAGGGTGCGCTGCAGGCGCGCCAGCGCCAGGCGCAGCGGCAGGGCGATGGCCTGCTCCGCGCGGTCGCGCGTGGCGGCATCGGCGGCGGCGAGCTTGCGCAGCGACGCGGCCAGGTGGCTGGCCTGCGTCGCGCCGGGGCCGGGATGGTCTTCGGCGGCGAGCGCCAGCTGGCGCGCCGCGTTCTTGAGCGAGCTGACGCGGCGCTCGTCGTTGGCCGGCGTGGCCACGGTCTGCGTCAGCACCGGCATCAGGCTGGCGCTCGCATCGGCGATCAGCGCCAGCTTGGCCGGCTGGTCGTCGGGAATGAAGGTCTGCAGCGTGACCACGCGCGACACCTCGGGCAGCGCCGCCAGGCGGGCGGCGGCGGCCTTGGCGGCATCCAGCGAGGGGGTCAGCACATTGACATTGTCGGTGCCGGCCTGGGGCGCATCCTTGAGCGAGAGCAGCGTCGCCATCGATTCGGAGTGCGGATCCTTGAGGTGCAGCGGATCGAAATCGAAGCGCAGGTGCATCAGCAGCGGCGCGCCCGCCAGGATCACGCCGAGGGTGGCGATCAGGACCTGGGTGCGGTAGCGCTCGAAGAAGGCGTCGGCGGGCGCCAGCCACTTGAAGCCTGGCACGTCGAGCCGGCCGGCTTCGTCCTTCGGGCGCATCACGGTGATCAGCGCCGGCAGCAGGGTAATGGTGGTGCTGAAGGCCACCAGCATGCCCACGCCGGCGATCTTGCCCAGCTCCGCCACGCCGCGGTAGTCGGTCGGCAGGAAGCAGAAGAAGGCGGCCGCGGTGGCGGCCGCGGCCAGCGCGAGCGGCACGCCTACCGCCTTGGCGGCGCAGGCGAGCGCGTCGGGGATGTCGGGGTGTGTGTGGCGCTCGGCGCGGTAGCGCACGCCGAACTGGATGCCGAAGTCCACGCCCAGGCCGACGAACAGCACGGCGAAGGCGACCGAGATCATGTTCAGCGCGCCCACCATGGCCAGTCCCAGCGCGGCGGTGATGGCCAGGCCGACCAGCAGGCTGGCCAGCACCGCCATGATCAGCCGCTTGGAGCGCAGCGCCAGCCACAGGATCAGGATCACCACCAGCAGGGTCAGCACGCCGTTCATGGCGGCGCCTTCCTTGACCGAGGCGAACTCGTCGTCGGCCAGCGCCTGCGAGCCGGTCAGGTGCACGCTGGCGCCGAAGCGCTTGTCCAGCCCGAGCTTGAGCGCAGTGGCGCGGATGGCTTCGGCCGCGCCGGCGCCGGCCTGCAGGTCGGCGTAGTCGAGCACGGGGCTGAGCGCGACGAAGGACATCGCCGTGGCGCCGGGCGCCAGCTCCTGGCCGGAGTCGACCAGCCCGGTCCAGGACAGCGCGCCCGGCTTGCCGGCCAGCACCTGGTCGACCACCCCGGCGCTGCTGCCGAGCAGCTTGGCCATGTCGCCCAGCTTGATCTGACCCAGCTGCAGCGGCAGGTTCAGCGTGGTGGTGAGCGTGTCGGACAGGCCGCGCAGGGTCGGGTCGTGCGCCAGCGCGTTGAGCAGCGGGCGCGCCTGCTTGAGCTGGGAGGTCACGTCACGCAGCTTGGCGGTATCGAGGAAGAGCAGGCCGTTGTGCTCGAAGAAATCGCCGGCGCCGGGCTGGCTGACCGCGCGAAAGCGCGTGGTCTGCTGCCCGAGCGCCTTGGCCAGCTCGTCGGCGGCGGCATCGGCCAGCTCGGGGGCCGGCGCCTTCACCACGGCCAGGATCATCTGGTCGCGCTGGGGAAAGGCGGCGCTGACCGCGGCATCACGTTTCGCCCAGGGCTGGTCCGATTCCAGCAGGCGGCTGATATCGGTATTGATGGCGAAGTGCCGAGCCACATAGATACCGCTGACGATGGTCAGCAACAGCGCAAGCGCGATCACGGGCCAGGCGCGGCGGGTGGAGAACTTGACGATGCGAATGACCGACGACGTCAGCATGGGCGATATGGGGACCTGAGTGATGCGCTACGGCGGGCGCGGTAAAAGATACACGCGGAGGTACCGCGCACGGTACGCCGCAAGGTGCCGCTCTGGTCGCAATGCGAAGCCTCATGCAAGCGACAAGACGAAGCAAAGGCACAAAGCGGCAGCCGCGAGTATAACGGGACGGCACGGCATGGCGCTCGGGTACCGGGCCGCGCCGCGGTGCGCGCGAGGCGCCACGCGGGCGAGCCGGGCCCGGTGCGTGCCTGCGCCGGTACGCTATACTGCCCCGTCATGTGCGCGCAAGCCGTCTGCAGCCTGGCTTTTGTGGCGCTGAGGCGCGCTGCGGCACTCTCCATGTCTGGTTTCCTTGGCAAAGCCGCCGGACCCGTCCGACGGTCGACCCGACCGGCATTTTCAGGTCTAAATTCGCATGAAGACACACGGTATTGCTTTCCAGGCCCTGGTTCCGCTCGCGGCGGTGGCCATGGTATCGGCCGCGCAGGCGCAATCGGTGGACAAGTCCTCGCCGGACCGCCTGGTGCGGGCCGCGGTCGAGGGCGTGATCAGCACGATCCAGTCCAGCCCGGATACGCGCAGCGGCGACCTGGCCAAGATCACGGCCGTGGTGGAGCGCCAGTTCCTGCCCTACGCCGACTTCGAGCGTACCACCCGGCTGGCGGTGGGCAGCGCCTGGCGCAATGCCACGCCCGAGCAGCAGAAGCAACTCTACGAGCAGTTCCAGACCCTGCTGGTGCGCAGCTATGCGGTATCGCTGTCACAGTTGCGCGAGCAGAAGGTGAAATTCAGCTACAAGCCGGTCCTGGCCGCGGCCAATGCCACCGATGTGGTGGTGGAGACGCGGGTGCAGAACAACGGCGACGATATGCAGATCGACTACCGTCTGCAGCGCAGCGGCAACGGCTGGAAGATCTATGACATCAACATGATGGGGGCCTGGCTGATCGAGGTGTACCGCCGCCAGTTCGCCGACATCGTGGCGCGCAACGGCATCGACGGGCTGCTCAAGTACCTCGTCAACCACAACGCACGCCGGACCGCGGACGCCTGAGCGCCCGCCGGCAGCCGCGCCGGGCGGTACGCAAGGTACCGCGGCGCGGCGCTCCCGTCGGGGAGCGTCCCGGGTGCTTAGTGGGCGGCCGCCTTGCGCGTGGCGGCGTCGTTGGCTGCCTTGGCCTTGGAGCGGCCGATCTCTTCGAGCTTGATCTCGACGTGCTTCGAGAACACGTAGTCGGCGGGGCGCTGCTTGTCCAGCGGGATATCCGGGGCCATCGGGCCCGAGGTACGCACGCCGCGCAGGGACACGCCCAGCGCCTTGAGCGGATGGGAGATGGTGTCGGCCACGGCGGTGGCTTCGAAGCCGCTGTGTACCATGCAGTCGGCGCACTTTTCGTAGTTGCCGGTGCCGTAGGCGTCCCAGTCGGTGGTGTCCATCAATTCCTTGAAGGTCTTCACATAACCTTCGCCCAGCAGGTAGCACGGACGTTGCCAGCCGAACACCGTGCGCGCCGGGTTGCCCCAGGGCGTGCAGTGATAGGTCTGGTTGCCGGCCAGGAAGTCCAGGAACAGCGTGGACTGGCTGAATGCCCATTTCTTGCCGTTCTGGCCGCGCTGCAGGATGTCGCGGAACAGCTGCTTGGTCTTGCCGCGGTTCAGGAAGTGCTGCTGGTCCGGCGCGCGCTCGTAGGCATAGCCCGGCGACACGGTGATGCCATCCACGCCGATTTCCTTGACCGAGTCGAAGAACTTCGCGACCTTTTCCGGCTCGGCGTTGTTGAACAGCGTGCAGTTGATGTTGACCCGGAAGCCGCGCGCCTTGGCCGCGCGGATCGCCGCCACGGCGCGGTCGTAGACGCCTTCCTGGCTGACTGCGTGGTCGTGCATGTCGCGGTCGCCGTCCAGGTGGACCGACCACACGAAGTAGGGGTTGGGCTCGTACTGGTCCAGCTTCTTTTCCATCAGCAGCGCGTTGGTGCACAGGTAGACGAAGCGCTTGCGGGCGATGATGCCCCGCACGATCTCCGGCATGTCACGGTGCAGCAGCGGCTCGCCGCCGGCGATGGACACCACCGGCGCGCCGCATTCGTCGACGGCGCCCAGGCATTCCGCCACGGACAGGCGCTGGTTCAGGATTTCGTCCGGATAGTCGATCTTGCCGCAGCCGTTGCACGCCAGGTTGCATCGGAACAGGGGCTCGAGCATCAGCGCCAGGGGGTAGCGCTTGTTGCCGGACAGATGCTGCTTGACGACGTAGGCGCCCACGCGGGCGACTTGCAGAAAGGGAATGGCCATTTACTTCCTTCTTATATGGGGGCGGCCGGGCATTACCCGGCGGCGGTTTGCGGGTCCGGCTGCGGCGCGGCCTCGGGGGTGGCCTTGCTGGCAGCCGTGCGCTTGCGCGCGGGCGGGTCGGCCAGTTCGGCGGGCAGCCGGAATTCAGCGTGTTCCTCGCGGCCGTCCATGGTGGAGACTTCCACCGGACCCAGGCGGCGCAGCGTGGCGATCACGTCCATGACCATCTCCTCGGGGGCGGAGGCGCCAGCGGTGATGCCGACGACTTCGACGCCGCGCACCCATTCGGGGTTCAGCTCGCTGCCATCGGCGATCAGATAGCTGGGCACGCCGCTTTCCGTGCCGATTTCGCGCAGCCGGTTGGAGTTGGAGCTATTGGTGGCGCCGATCACGAGGATCAGTTCCACCTGTTTGGAGAGTTCGCGCACCGCGCTCTGGCGGTTTTGCGTTGCATAGCAAATGTCGCGCGTATCCGGCCCCACCAGATTGGCGAAGCGGCGGGTCAGCGCGGCAATGATATTACGTGTGTCGTCCACGCTGAGCGTGGTCTGCGTCACATAGGCGACCGGGGTGTCTTCCGGCAGCTCCAGCTCGGCGACTTCTGCCTCGCTCTGCACCAGGATCACCTTGCCCGGGATCTGGCCCATGGTGCCTTCGACTTCAGGGTGGCCGGCATGGCCGATCAGGATCACGGTGCGGCCGCTGGCGGCGTACTGGCGCCCCTGGGTGTGGACCTTGATCACCAGCGGGCAGGTCGCGTCGATCGAGTGCAGCTCGCGGGTGCGTGCGTCGGCCTCGACGTCCTTGGATACGCCATGCGCGCTGAAAATGGTGACGGCGCCGCTAGGCACTTCGTCCAGTTCTTCGACGAAGCGCGCGCCTTTGCGCCTCAGTCCTTCTACAACGTGCTTGTTGTGCACGATTTCATGTCGCACGAACACCGGGGCACCGTGCTTGAGCAATGCGCGGTCTACAATCTCGATCGCGCGCACTACACCGGCACAGAAGCCACGGGGTTGAGCAAGAATCACCTGCATAAAGATAGGCCCCCCGACCCAGTCAACGGGTTCAGCATTAGTTGATATTCCGGAATCACTTTCCCGTCATACGGTGGTTACTATATACCCGTGCCGCAACCTTTGCCCGGCACCTGGCTTTCGCCAGCAACACTTTGAGGTTTTTTTCCGTGAGTAATATGACGTCAGGAGACTATGTGCTGGTAACCGGCGCCTCCGGCTTTCTCGGATCGGCGGTGGCACGACAGGCTCTGGCGCGCGGCTTCCGGGTGCGCGCGATGGTACGCGCCCAAAGCCCGCGGCGCAACCTTGACGGGTTGCCCGTGGAGATCGCGGAAGGCGACATGCGCGACGCGCGCGCGATGGAGGCAGCGCTCAGGGGCGTGCGCTACCTGTTCCATGTGGCGGCCGATTATCGCTTGTGGGCGCCGGATCCCGAGGAAATCGTCCGCACCAACGTGGCCGGCACCGAGGCCGTGATGGGCGCCGCGCAGACCTGCGGGGTGGAGCGCATCGTCTACACCAGCAGCGTGGCGACCCTGCGTGTCGCGGGCGCCACGGCGCCGGTCGCCGAAGATGCGCCGATGGGCGGCCACGAAGCCATTGGCGCTTACAAGCGCAGCAAGGTGCTGGCCGAGCGCGTGGTGGAGCGCATGGTGGCCCGCGACGGGCTGCCTGCGGTGATCGTCAATCCCTCCACGCCGATCGGTCCGCGCGACGTGCGGCCCACGCCGACCGGCCGCATCATCGTCGAGGCAGCCAGCGGCAAGATCCCGGCCTTCGTCGATACCGGCCTCAACCTGGTCCATGTGGACGACGTGGCCGCAGGCCACATGCTCGCGCTGGACCGCGGCGTCACCGGCGAGCGCTACATCCTGGGCGGGCAGGACGTCACCCTGCAGCAGATGCTGGCCGACCTCGCTGCCATGACGGGTCGGCGCCCGCCCACCATCAAGCTGCCGCGCTGGCCGCTCTATCCGCTGGCCTACGCGGCCGAAGCGGTGGCCCGCGTGACCGGCAAGGAGCCGTTCCTGACGGCCGACGGCCTGTCCATGTCGAAATACCAGATGTTCTTCAGCTCGGAAAAGGCGCGCCGGGTGCTTGGCTACCAGGCCAGGCCCTACCAGGAAGCGCTGCGCGAGGCACTGGAGTGGTTCCGCGGCGCAGGCTACCTGCGCTGAGCCCGGGCCGGGCAGGTCCCGGCCTGGCGCTCAGCCGCGCTGCGGCGCCTGCGAGCGGCCTTTCCACTGGCCGCCCTTGCGCAGCCAGTAGCGGCGCGCGGAGTCGACGGTCGCGCCCAGGTAGAACAGCGCGGTCAGCGGCAGCAGCGGCGCCAGCCACGGCGGCTGGCGGTATTCGCGCAGCATCGGCGCGTAGGCCAGCGACATCGCCAGCCAGGCCGCCCAGGCCGGCCACAGGCGCGCTCCGCCCGCCAGCGCCAGCACGGGCGGCGCCAGGTAGGTCAGCGCCATGCCGGCCACCGCGCCGGCAAGCAGCAGCGGCGAGTAGCGCAGCTGCGTGTAGGCGCTGCGGGTGATCATGTCCCACAGGCTGCGCCAGTCGTCGTAGGGACGCACCGAAACGCTGTCGTCGGCCAGGTCCAGGCGGATCGAACCGCCTTGCTTGATGCACGCCGCGAGGCTGCAGTCGTCGATCAGTTCCCCGCGGATCGCCTCGAACCCGCCGATGCGGGCCAGTGCCGTGCGCCGCGCCAGCATGCAGCCGCCCGCGGCGGCCGCCACCCGGCTGCGCTTGTCGTTGACATGGGCGAAGGGGTACAACTTGGCGAAGAAGAAGACAAAAGCCGGCACGATCATGCGCTCCCACCACGAGGCACAGCGCAGCCGCACCATCAGCGATACCAGGTCGCGCTGCTCGTGTTCCGCGCGGGCCACCAGCTGCTTCAGCACACCGGCGCCATGATGGATGTCGGCATCGGTCAGCCACACCCAGGCCGCGCCCGGTGCCAGCGCATCGGCTGCTTCCAGCCCTTGCGACTGGGCCCAGACCTTGCCGCTCCAGCCCGCCGGCAGATCCCGCGCCGTGATGACGCTCAGGGAATCCGCCTTGCCCAGCGCCGCGGCCGCGCTGCGCGCCTTGTCCGCGGTACCGTCGGTGCTGTGATCGTCCACCACCACCAGATGCAGCCGCGCGGGATAGTCCTGGCCCAGTGCGCTGGCCACGGCCCCGCCGATCACCGTCGCCTCGTTGCGGGCGGGAATGATGGCGACGACCTCCGGCCACCGCGCCGGCGCGGGCGCGGGGGCGGGCTTGCGCACGCGCCAGAAGCCGCCGCGGCCGGCCAGCAGCACGCACCAGATGGCGAGCGGGATCAGGGACAACAAGAACATCTCAAAGCACTCCGGAGGGGATATAAGTGAATTAAGCCGCGCTTAGCGCAGCCATCGCCGCGCGAGCCGGGCCAGTCTGGGCACCGTCTCGGGACGCAGCAGGCGGGGATCATAGCCTGCCATGCGTTTTTCGTTCTCGCTCAGGCAGAGTTCGATCATCTCGCGCGCGGACATGGTATTGCCCAGCGCGGCCGAACTGTTCATCGGGAAATTGGCGTCCTTGGCCGAGCCGTCGGCCTCGATGCTGCGGGCCATGCCGATGCGCTCCTTGATCAGGAACAGCCATACCCGCAGCACCTTGAGCATGTACAGGGGGCGTCGCCACCAGGGCAGGCTGCGGCGGTACCAGGCCGCCCAGTTGATGAAGAACAGGATATGGCGGCCTTCTTCCTGGATGACCGGCTCAAAGGTTTCCACCAGTTCGGCGGGGAAGAATCCCGATTTCCTGGCGGCGGCAAACAGGCCGAAGGCGAAAAAACTGTCGATGCACTCGCTGTAGCCGGTGGCGAGCCAGCCCCATTCCAGGTCGGCCGGCGGCAGGTACTCCGGCTCCGGTTCCAGCGCAATGCCGTACGCCTCCACCAGCCGCGATAACACCACCTTGTGGCGCGCCTCTTCGCTGCTATCCATCTCCAGCGCACTGCGCAGCAGCGGATCGGCCACGGTATCGGCAAACGCCTTGACGCGCACCGACGCACGGCCTTCGGTCTGCACGGCGATATCCCAGATCGGCAGGGAGGTGACGCGGTGCAGGGCATCGGGATCGAGCCGGGGCCAGTCGATCACGGCGGGTTTGTAGGGGTTATGCGTCTGCAGCAGCATATTGCAGAACATGCGCAAGTGCTGCTGCGACCCGATGCGGACCGGTCCGGGCTCGGGATCGGTCCAGTTGCGCATGTCGTAGTCCGCTTGATCGACCGCGGCTTTCGCGATGGTGGCTGCGACGGCAGTTGCCCGGGCCTCTGCACCGGATGCGTCGGTTCTGCTGGGTGCGGCAAGCGCGTCAGACATCCGGCTCCCCTGGCAATTGATGATTCGCGGTCATTCTAGCGTGGCCCGGGCCCCCGCGTGTGCGTGAGAGGCATCAGAGGGCGCGCATGCCAGCCGGGGAGCGGGTTCCCGGTGCGCCGGCGGCGCTTGGGCATGCCCGCCGGCGCCGGCGAGCCGGCAAGGCCCATCGATTGCGTCGCCAGTCGCGGGATGCGTTTGGGGCAGACATGTATTTGGGATATTTCTCACACAGCTTTGCGAAATAACCTAGTAACCCGCCGCCTCGACTGGTCTCAAATTGCCTTGGGTTTTAGCGGCGCTATCAACAAAAGTACCGATACGGCGTCGATTTCGAAAATCGAAGGATAACGAAGTCGGAGAAATCATGGATCTGCTGGATACGGAGGAAGCGAGCCGAATCACCATCACGGACCTTGGACGGCTCACCCAGGTGCTGAAGTGCGACTACGACGCGATCGTGACAAGCCAGGGCGACGGCTTCTGGCGGGTGCAGTTCCTGCTGGGCGGGCACATTTATATGCTGGGCACCGTGCGCGGCAGCATCCGGCGATGGCGCCAGCTCGACGCGGTGATCGCCTTCCTGCAGTCCAATTGCCGCGACAGCAAGCAGGTCCGGCTGCAAATCGGCCAGTGGATTTTTTCAAGGAGCTAGCTTATGCGTATCGGACGCGCAGACAGGCGATTCAGGCGAAGACGTTAATCCTGCCTTTATCCTTATTCACCGGGTTTAGGAATTCACGCCAGGGAACTGGCAGGCCACGGCCGGAAATCAAGACGCCCCTGCGATCTTTCGATCGGCAGGGGCGTCTTGCTGCTGAATCACGCCAGCACAGCCTCACGCCGCGTGGCCGCGAGGCGCCGCCGGCGCAACGCTCAGGCCTGGTATTGCACCGGCTCGCGGGACTGCATGCCCAGGCGGTAGTACAGCACCGTGAGTAGCACCAGCCATGCCGGGCCGATGTACAGCGCGATGCGCGTGTCGGGGAAGTAGGCCATCAGCGCCACCACGAGGCCGAGGAAGGCCAGCGCGATCCACGAGCCATAGGGCCAGAACGGCATGCGGAAGGCAAGCTTGCCGCGTTCGGCCGCCGACAGGCCCCGGCGAAAGTTCATCTGCGTGACCAGGATCACCGCCCAGGTCCAGATGGCGCCGAAGGTGGAGATCGAGGTCACCCACACGAACACCTTTTCCGGCACCAGGTAGTTCAGCAGCACGCCGCACAGCAGGGCGGCGATCGACACCAGCAGTGCGCGGCGCGGCACGCCATTGCGGTCCACCACGGCGAAGGCGCGCGGCGCCTGGCCTTGCTGGGCGAGGTTGTAGAGCATGCGGCCGGTGCTGAAGATGCCGCCGTTGCACGACGACAGCGCGGCGGTCAGCACCACGAAGTTGATGATGCCGGCGGCGGTCTTGATGCCCAGGCGCTCGAAGGTCATCACGAAGGGGCTGCCCTGCGTGCCGAGTTCGTTCCACGGGTAGATGGCGAGGATCACGAACAGCGCGCCCACGTAGAAGATCAGGATGCGCCAGAACACGGAGTTGATCGCGCCGGGAATCGACTTCTGCGGGTTCCTGGCCTCGCCGGCGGTCAGGCCGATCATTTCCACGCCGAGGTACGCGAACATCACCATCTGCAGGGACATCAGCACGCCGGTGGCGCCATTGGGCATGAAGCCGCCGTGCTGCCACAGGTTGGAGAGGCCCACGGCCACGCCGCCGTTGCCGAAGCCGGCCACGATCATGCCGGTGCCGCCGATCAGCATCAGCACGATGGTCACGATCTTGATCATGGCGAACCAGAACTCGAACTCGCCGTAGGCCTTGACCGCCAGCAGGTTGACCGAGCCCATCGAGGCCAGCGCGGCCAGCGCCCAGATCCAGCGCGGCACGTCGGGGAACCAGATGCCCATGTAGATGGCCACGGCCGTGATTTCGGCGATGCAGGTCACCAGCCACAGGAACCAGTAGTTCCAGCCGGTCAGGTAGCCGGCGAGCGGCCCCATGTAGTCCTGCGCGTAGCGGCAGAAGGAGCCTGCCACCGGGTTGTGCACGGCCATCTCGCCAAGCGCGCGCATGATCAGGAAAATCATGGCGCCGCCGATGATATAGGCCAGCATGATGGCCGGTCCCGCCATCTTGATGGCGTTGGCCGAGCCCAGGAACAGGCCGACGCCGATGGCCGAGCCCAGCGCCATCAGCCTGATCTGGCGTTCGCCCAGGCCGCGGTGCAGTGCTTCTGCTTTTTCACTCATTGATTGTCTCCGGTCGGTAATCGTCCGGCGCCGCCCTGGGTAAGGGCGGGCCGGTTGCTTCCAGACTTCCGCCGGACGGGTCGCGCAGGTGATGCGCGCCCGCCCGGCACCGCAAATGACAGGGCCATGCCGGGTAGGCATGTCCTGCCGTCAACCATGCAAACTACGCAATTGCCTGTCTGGAGATTCCGTGCCTGCGATCAGTCAATGCAGTGATGCGGTGCTGTTGAGCGGAAGTGGCGAGCAGATTAAAGACAATCGATCAGTATTTGTTTGTGAAATTTTGGCATCAAGCAGTAATAAATCCTGCGACGATGGTTTGGAGGTGCCTTTTTAGGCGCTTATGCGATGTGCGTGATGCGCTATGCGCGCGCGCCGGCGCTGCGCCATGCGCCCGGCGGCATGCCGAAACGCTGGGTAAAGCGGCGCGTGAAGGTGGTCTGGTCGGGAAAGCCGAGCATCAGCGCGATGTCTGCCAGGCCCTGGCTGTGGTCGGCAAGCAGGTGCGTGGCGTGGTCCAGCCGCAGGCGGGTCTGGTAACGGTGCGGCGTGTCGCCGAAGGCTTCGCAGAACAGGGTGTGGAAGCGCCGCACGCTCCAGCCGAAATGGGCCGCAAGCTGGCCGGCGCCCAGTGGCGCGTCGAGATGCCGGCGCAGGTAGGCGTCGATCTGCGCCACGGGAAAGGGGGCGAACTGGCCGCGTCCCGGCACGCCCAGGCCTTGCGCCAGGTCGCCCGCAAGCACGGTGGCCAGCTGCCAGTGATATTGGCGGGATGTGCTTCGACCCGGGGCTTGCGGCAGGGCGGCAATGCGCCGCACGCGCTCGGCCCAGCTATCGGCGACGGCAAAGGCCCGGGCGTGCCCGGTCAGCGCCGCGGGCAGCGCCAGCGAGCCCGGCGGCACGTCCAGCACCAGCTGGCGGTTGTCCGGCAGGCCGAGGAAGTCATGGCGCTCGCCAGCGGGGACGATCAGCCCGCTGCCGCGATCGAGCCGGTGCAGGTGGCCATCGATCTCCAGCTCGCTGGCGCCGTCCAGGCCGAACAGGACCTGGGCGTAGCCATGCCGATGCCAGTCTGGCTCCGGCTCGTAGATACGGGTCTCCACCAGCGGCGCCGGGCCTGCCAGCGAGGGTGCGGCGGCTTTATCGCGCGGTGGCATGGCCGGTACTTCCGCGCGGCGCGGCGCGCTGGCTGGTCTGGCAAAGCCACACCCCGAGCCCGGCCACGGCGAGCCCCAGCAACTGCAGGGCGCCAAGCCTGTCGCCGAACAGCAGCCACGCCTGCAGCGCGGCCAGCGGCGGCGCCAGGAACATCAGCGAGGCGGCGGTCGCCGCCTGGCCGCGCCGGACGATGCGCAGCAGGAGATAGGTGCCGGCGCCGGAAAGCACCAGCGCCGCCCAGCCCAGCGCCGACCACAGGGCCAGGCCGGGCTGCCAGTGCGTCTCCCCGAGCAGCCAGGCCAGCGCGCCGGCCACCAGGGCGCCGCCCACGTTTTGCCACGCCGAACTGGCGCGCAGGTCGGCCGTGGCAATCGAGGTCTTCTGCAGGATGGTGCCCATGGTGATGGAAAGGATGGAAAGCAAGGCCACCAGCACCACCCAGGGCGAGACCGGGCTCGGCGCGCTGGCCAGGGTGGCGGGAGCCACCACCAATACTACGCCGAGCGAACCCAGCGCAAGGCCGCCCCAGCCCTGGCGCGACGGGAACTCGCCCAGCAGCGGGATCGCCAGCAGCGCCGTCAGCAGCGGCTGCAAGGCCCCGAGCAAGGCCATCGCCGAAGGCGCAAGCCCGTGCGCGATGGCCCAATAGCCGCCGCACAGATAGCTGCCGTGCAGCAGCGCGCCCGCCAGCAGGTGTTTCGGGACGTCGCGCAGTGCCGGCCAGCGCGCGCCGCCGGCCAGCGCGACAATCGCGAACATCAGCGCCGCCAGGCCGAAGCGGGCCAGCAGGAACAGGCTGGGTTGCGCCACCGGCACGATGGCCCGGCCCACGATGAAGCCGGTCGACCAGATCAGCACAAAGCCGAGGCTGGACAGCCAGGAAGAGGACAGCCAGGAAGAGGACAGGGGGAAGCGGGAGGGCGACATGGCATCGGCGCGGCGAGGCGCGCAAGGACAACGACGCGCGCAGCTTAGTGGGCCCGCCGCCGCGCCGTCTTGGCAAATCCGGCAATCGTGGCCAAAGGCCTTCGCTCACCGGCGAGCCGGCCGGCGCGGCCTGGGTTTATAGTTGCCGCTGGATTTTCGCCGGCGGCATTGCCGCCACGCCTTTCACCCTTGCCCATTTTTCCTCCGCCCATGTCCGAACCCCTGCTGGATCGCGTCCTCCTCACCAATGACGATGGCATCGATGCCCCCGGCCTGGCCGTGCTAGAAGCCGTGGCCGCCACGCTGGCGCGCGAAGTCTGGGTCGTCGCGCCCGAGCACGACCAGAGCGGCACTTCCCATTCGATCAGCCTGCACGCGCCGCTGCGCTTCAGCCAGCAAGGCGAGCGCCGCTTCGGCGTCAGCGGCACGCCGGGCGACTGCGTGGTCATGGCCGCGCGCCACCTGATGGCCGACGCCCCGCCCAGCCTGGTCCTCTCCGGCATCAATCGCGGCGCCAACCTTGGCCTCGAGACCGTGTTCTCCGGCACCGTGGGCGCCGCCATGACCGGCATCCTGCTGGGCATTCCGTCCATCGCGCTGAGCCAGGCTTTCACCGACCGCAACGCCGTGCGCTGGGAAACCGCCCGCGCCCTGGCCCCGGACGTCATCCGCCGCCTGCTCGCCGCCGGCTGGAGCGACCAGGCCTGCCTGAACGTCAACTTCCCCGACGTCGATCCCGATGCCGCCGGCCCGCTCACCGTCACGCGGCAGGGCCTTGGCCTGGTCAAGGACATCGCCGTGCGGGCGCATGTCGACCCGCGCGGCATTCCCTACCACTGGCTGCAATTCTCGCGCGCGCCGCGGCCCGACACGCAGGACAGCGAAGCCGTGGTGATCGGCCGGGGCGGGATTTCGGTGACGCCGCTGCGCTTCGAGCGCACCGATGACGAGGCGGCGCAGGGGCTGGTGGGGCGCCTGGCCTGAGGCAAGGCGCGTGGTGCAGGATCGGCTTTGGTTTGATAATGTGGCAATTCTGCATGCCCTTATCAATCCAGCTTTGAATGTACTCACTCGACGACCTCAAGCTCTTCGTCCGCACCGCCGAGCTTGAAAACCTCTCGGCCGCGGCGCGCGAGCTCGGGCGTACGGCCGCCACCGCGAGCGCGGCGCTGATCCGCCTGGAGCACCGCCTGAGCGCGCGGCTGTTCGCGCGGACCACCCGCCGCATGCGGCTGACCGAGGAGGGGCGGGTGTTCCTGGAGGCGGCGCGCAAGGCGCTGGCGGCCCTCGAGGAGGGCGAGGGCGCGCTGGCGGAGCAGCGCGAGGAACTGGCCGGTGCGCTGCGGCTGTCGGCGCCGGCCGACCTCGGACGCACCTTGCTGCGCGGCTGGCTGGACGATTTCCTGCTGGCGCACCCGCAGCTTTCGCTGGAGCTGTCGGTGGGCGACACGCTGGCCGACCTGTATCGCAGCAACGTCGACCTGGCGGTGCGGGTGGGATGGCTGGAGGATTCCGGCCTGGTGCGACGCCAGCTTGCGCTTACGCGTCGCGTGGCGGTGGCCGCGCCGGCCTATCTGGCCGCGCATGGCACCCCGGCTTCGCCCGAAGCGCTGGCGCAGCACCAGATGCTGTGCCTGGCGCCCGGCGGGCAGTCGCGCATGCGCTGGCCGTTCCGGTCGCGGCAGGCGCGGCTCGAAGTCGAAGCGAGCGGGCGGCGCACCAGCGACGACGGCGCCGTGGTGCGCGACTGGGCGCTGGCGGGCCACGGCATCGCGTTCAAGAACTGGTTCGATGTGGCCGCCGACGTGAGCACCGGGCGCCTGGTGCTGCTGTTTCCCGGCTGGTACGAAGACAGCATTCCCCTGCAGCTGGTGTTCCTGCAGAGCCGGTTTCCATCCTACCGGCAGCGACGCCTGATCGAGTTCCTGCAGGTCCGATTTGCGGCGTTCGACACGGAGTACCCTTTCCCGGGCTAGCTTTCCCGTCGCATCCGCGCTCCGTGGCGGGCGGTTCGCAGTGGCGCG
This sequence comes from Cupriavidus sp. 05T41, assembly GCF_056396525.1. Taxonomy (NCBI): domain Bacteria; kingdom Pseudomonadati; phylum Pseudomonadota; class Betaproteobacteria; order Burkholderiales; family Burkholderiaceae; genus Cupriavidus; species Cupriavidus sp. 05T41. Next base: position 143,836 of record NZ_JBFTLQ010000011.1, on the reverse strand, counting down.
ATATATATCGCAACGTGATGTAAATGGGGCGCGATTCGACGACGGGAAGCGACGCTGCGAGGGGATCGCCGGGCCGCTCGCGCGCCCGGCATTGTCTGTTTCACTGGCTTGCCGCGCGCCCGGCTCCGAGGTCGCGCCACAAGGACGCGTCGTGCGATCCGGTCTCGCCGAAATAGCAGAGTATGGCGGTGCCGCTCCCGTATTCGGTGTCGCGCACGGTGAACGCACCCGACAGGCAGATGAACATGGTCATGCCAGCCAGGACGGCAAGCAGGCACAGTGTAAGTAGCGACAGTTTTTGCATGGCTAACCTTCAGGCGGTCATCGGGGGCGCGGGAGCCGGACCCATCGGCGCGCATCCCGTTCGTCAATAGCCGCTTGCCTGTCTGTTTTCTCCGTGGGGCACGGTTGTCAGAAGCGGCGCTCCTGCACCATTACGCATTTCTCGTGCCGGAGGCGGTGGTGGGGAAAAAGCACCACGTTGTGCGCCAGGAGCGGCCTGCCGCCAGCAAGCTGTTGGCCGCCGGCAGACAGGTTTTGCGCATTGTGTGCGTTGCGCGGCGACAGCGTGGCGCCGCTCACTCCACCACGTCGCCAACCCATACGCGGTCGAAGCTGGCCGCGGCCTCGTGCTGGATCTTGCGTACCGTCTCGGCGTCCGCGGCTTCGTACTCGCAGACCATGCGCTTGCGGTCGGAGGCGATCAGGCTGCGTTTCCAGGTGACGTTGTAGAGCGCGAGGCACGGGCGCTCGCGGTCGGCCACGATCTTCATGTCCTCATCGGACTGGGGCGTGGCAAAGCTGCGTTCAACGATGATGCGTGACATGGCGGGACTCCTTGCCGTGGTGAAAACATCCATGCCTCTAGGCTAGTGTCCCAGCGTTGGCGCGAGCGTTGGAATGGCTCGGCATGCCTGAAGGGCACGATCCAGCGCCGCCGCGGCGCGCGCGCTGCAGCGGTGCCCGGTCAGCAACCAGCGCAGCTCGCCCAGCAGCGCCGCCGCGCCTGCCGCATCGCCGGCCGCGGCGGCCAGCTGCGCCAGGCAGGCCGTGGCGACCGCCATCTCGGTCAGCCTGCGCACGGCGCGGGCAGCTTCCAGCGCCTCGCTTGCACAGGCGTGGGCCGCGTCCCGCTGGCCCTGTCCGAGCGCGATTGCCGCTGCTGCGTTGAGTGCGTAGGCCAGGTGTGCCTTGTCGTCCATCGCACGCAGCGCCGCGTGCGATGCCGCCAGCACGCCCGCGGCCTCTGCCCGTTCTTGCTCACCATCCGTGCCGGGCCGCAGCGCGGCCAGCGCGCCGAGCGCGCGGGCGAACGGCGCGTCGGCCTCGTCGCATTCGGGTGCCGGCGAGCCATCCGCCGCACCCGGCGTGCGCATGCGCTGGGCGGCCCGCCCGATCTCGGCGCAGCACGCCGTGACGTCATCGAAGCGGCCGAGCTCGAAGGCAATGGTGGCCAGCCAGACCAGGCATTCGTACTCGCGCCAGTGATCCTGGCGCTGCCGGGAGAGCGCAACGGCGCAAGCGACGTGCCCATGCGCGGCTGCCAGGTCACCGTCCACGCGGGCCAGCAGGCCGTGGCCCCACATCAGTTCCGTCACCTGGAGGTCGAGCGTGTCGGCGAGCGGGTCGGCCTCGGCCAGCATGGCGCGCGCGCGCGGCAGGTCGGCTTCCACTTCGAGCAGGCAGCGGGCCGTGTTGGCGAGCTGCTGGCAGCGCGTGGCGGCATCGGCCTTGCGCGTCATGCGCTCGGCCTCCAGCGTGCACTGGCGGGCCCCCCCGGTGTCGTTGCGTTGCTGGTACAGCCACGAGAGGATATGCAGGCCCGCCGCGGCCTCCTCGTGCAGCGACAGGGCCTGCGCGGCGCCGATGGCGTCTTCCAGCGCGCCGCACAGCGCGGGCAGCCGCCGTGCACCGGCTGCCGTGGCGGCCACGGCCCGCAGCTTCAGCAGTCCGATGGCCAGGCGCACGCGGGCGGCGCCCGGCGGCAGCTGTCCGAGCTGCGCGAGGCCGCGTTCGGCCACCGCCGCGGCCTCGTCGTTGGCATACACGCACAGGCAATGCTGGCCCGCCGCCAGGCAGGCCTGCGCGGCCAGCGGCGCATCGCCGGCAAGGCTGGCGTGGTGGGCCAGCTCGCCATGCAGGCGGGGGTCGTCCGCGCAGGCCGCGGCCAGTTGCTGCGCGATCAGGCGATGGATTTCGCGGCGGCGCGGCGGGGAGATGGCGCGGTAGGCTGCCTGGCGCACCACATCGTGGCTAAAGTCGAAATGGCCTTCGCCGGTGGGCTTGAGCAGGCCGCGCCGCTCCAGCTGCGAGAGGCTGTCGAGCATCTGGGCGAGCGGCACACCCGAGATATCCGCCAGCAGCCTTGGCCGCACTTCGCGCCCGAGCGCGGAGGCACGCGTGAGCAGCTCGTGCGCAACGGGATCGAGCGCGTCCAGGCGCTCTGCGATCAGTGTGTCGAGCGTGCGGCGCGGCAGGCGGCCGTCGCCGGCATCGTCGCGCGCCGGCTGGCGCGCGCGGGCGAGCTCGATGACGAACAGCGGATTGCCGCCGCTGTCGCGCGCGACCGCCAGGGGATCCATCGCGGCGCCTGCCGGGCCGAGCAGGGCCGCGACATCGGGCGCTTCCAGCGGTGCCAGCGGCATGCGCAGCAGGCGTGCCTCGCGGGCAAGCGAATGGAGCATGCCCTTGGCCCACGGATTGTCGTCGATCTCGCCCGAGCGCGCGGCGCCGGCAAAGATCATGCGTGCGCCGGGCGCGAGCGTGCGGCACAGGAAGTGCAGCAGGGCCGCGGAGCCCTCGTCGAGCCAGTGCAGGTCATCCAGCGCCAGCGCGAGCGGCTGCGCGGCGGCGAGCGCTTGCAGCAGGCTGGCTGCGGCACCGAACAGCTGCTCGCGGCTGCCTTCGCGGACGGTGCCGGCCATGCTGGCAGGGTTGCCCGCGCCGGTCGCCAGCAGCGGCGCCGCGAGCTGCGCGGCGGCCGGCACATCGTCGGCGCCGATGCCACGCAGGGTATCGAGCCAGAGCCCGTAGGGCCGCACCATCTCGGCCTCGTAGCAGCGGCCGCGGAGCACGCGCAGGCCGGCAGCCGCGGCGCTGGCGGCGAAGTGGTCGAGCAGCCGGGTCTTGCCGAGGCCTGGTTCCCCGAGAAAGAGCAAGAGCGCCTGCCTGTCCGCGCCGCCGGCGACAAGGCGCGCGATGGCCCGGCATTCGGACTGCCGTCCTGTCAAAGGCATTGACTGCGGGTCGGGCTCCGGATCGGGCTGCGGATCGGGCCGTGCAGCGACAGGGGCGTCGGCCAGCCCGGCCAGCTCGGCAGCCTGCGCGTCGGTGCCCGATGCGCCCAGGGCGTGCATTTCGCGGCGCGCATGGTGGATGGCTGCATCGAGCGGTCCGCCGGCCGGCGCTGACAGCTCGCGCCGCAACATGTCGCGCGCATAGGTGTAGTGCTGCTCGGCATCCGGGTAGCGCCCGGCCGCTGCCAGCAGGGCGACCAGCGTGGCGTGCGCGGATTCGGTGAGCGGATCGGCGGCCACCATGGCCCGGCCGTAGGGCAGGGCCAGGGCAGGCGTGGCGTGCAGGCGTGCAACCAGCTCGGCGAGCACGGCCCGGCGCAGGGCGTCGTAGCGCTCGCGCCGCGCCGTGCACCAGTGATAGAAGCGATAGCAGTTGGCCAGGTCCAGGCCGGCGAGGAATTCGCCCTTCAGCAGGGCGGCTGCTTCCTCCAGTGCGGCAAGCGATGTTGTCTGCGGCCCCGCGGCAAGCAGCACCTCGACGCGCGCGATGTCGATCGCCGCACCGTGCGCGGCAAAGGCCACGCGCTCGCGGTCGGCAACCAGCCTGGTGATGCCGCCCGCGCCAGACACGCCCGCCTGGTCCACCAGCGGACGAAGCTTGGTGAGGCTCCAGCGCAAGGCGGCGCGCGGGTCGTCGGGGCCTTCCCAGAGCAAGTCGCACAAGACCTGCCGCGATTGGGCAGTGCCCTCGGCCACCAGGTAGCCAAGCAGGGCGCGGGTGCGCCGGGAGGCGGGCAGTGTCAGCGGGGCGCCCTGGCGGGTCACGCATACATCACCCAGCAGGCGGATTTCCAGGCCGGCGATGGTCTGCGCTGAAGCGAGATCGGTGGCCCTCACGCTGCTGCCTCCTGCCGTGATTCCAACCGTGATTCCAACGATGCCGGCCGATATTGGATGCGGTAGGGCGCGCCAGCGGGCCTGCGGCACCGCGATGCCGCGCCGCACCGGCAGCGCTCCCAGAAAAAGTAGCACACGGGTAGTGCCACCGCCAGCGGCCCGTGGCCGCCCCGCGGTCGCCCCGTCTCCTCCCACCCGCCATCAAGGAGTCCGCCATGGCACTCGACGAAAGCAAGCTGAACGCATTCATGGGCAACTTCGTGCACGATCTCGGCGCCGTGATGCACGCCGCGACCATCGTGGTCGGGGACAAGCTCGGGCTGTACAAGGCGCTGGCCGGCAAGGCGCTGAGCGCGCAGGAGCTGGCGCACGATACCGGCACCGATGCGCGCTACGTGCGCGAGTGGCTGTCGGCCCAGGCCGCCAGCGGCTTCGTGGAATACGATCCGGCCACCGGGCAGTTCCACCTGAGCGAGGAGCAGGCCTTCGCGCTGACCGTGGAAGGCGGGCCGGCCTTCATCCCGGGCGCGTTCGAAATCGCCGTGGCGCAGTTCAAGGCCATTCCCAGGATCATCGAGGCATTCCGCTCCGGCGCCGGCCTCGGCTGGCACGAGCATGACGCCGCGCTGTTCCACGGCACCGAGCGCTTTTTCCGGCCCGGCTACGCCGCGCACCTGGTGACCGACTGGATCCCGGCGCTGGAGGGCGTGGGCGCGCGCCTGGAAGCGGGCGCCAGCGTGGCCGACATCGGCTGCGGGCACGGCGCGTCCACCATCATCCTGGCGCAGGCCTATCCCAACTCCACCTTCCACGGTTTCGATTACCACGAGCCCTCGATCCGCTATGCCGGCGAAGCCGCGCAGCGCGCCGGCGTGGCGGACCGGGTCACGTTCGAGGTGGCCAGCGCCAAGGACTTCCCCGGCAGCGGCTACGACCTGGCGGCGATGTTCGACTGCCTGCACGACATGGGCGACCCCGTGGGCGCCTCGCACCATGTGTGGAACAGCCTCAAGCCCGATGGCACCTGGATGATCGTGGAGCCGTTCGCGCAGGACCGGCTCGAGGAGAACCTCAATCCCGTGGGGCGCATCTTCTATTCGGCGTCCACCTTCATCTGCACGCCGGCTTCGCGCGCGCAGGAAGGCGCGATGTGCCTTGGCGCGCAGGCGGGCGAGCAGCGCATCCGCGAGGTGGTGACGCGCGGCGGCTTCCGGCATTTCCGGCGGGCCACGGAAACGCCGTTCAACCTGATCTACGAGGCGCGCCCCTAGCGCAGGCGAAGCCGTGCGGGCCTTCGGCCGGGTAATTGTTCCCATTGTCTGCCTACCGGCTTTCCATTAGGCTTGTGATCCGCTTTCGGCCCTGCCGGCACGACGGTTTCACCGCCGCCGGCAGCCCCGGTCCCTGGAGATGCCCGATGCCAGCCGTGCAATGCCTGCCGCAGATCTCGTCCCGCATGAATGGCCTGAGCTTCGAGCAATGGCGCCAGGCGATCGACACCAGCTTCCTGCCGCTGGAATATTCGCGCCAGGGCAGCGGACGTTTTCATTGCAGCTTCAGCTATGCGCGCTTCGGCGCCTGCGCGGTGGCGGACCTGGAGGTCGACGCGCATCGCGTGGCGCGCGAGCCGCGCCACGCGGCGGCATCGGATGCCGGCTTCTTCAAGATCTTCTGGCAACTGAACGGGCACAGCCGCGTGGCGCAGCGCGGCAACGAGGCTGCGCTCGGCGCGGGCATGTGGTCGATCTACGATACCGCGCAGCCCTACAGCATCGAAATGGGTGAGCGCAGCCGCGTGCTGGTGTTGCTGGTGCCGCAGGAGCGCGCTTTCGGCTGGCGCGACGCAGCCGCGAGCCTGGGAGGCCAGGCCTTGCCGGGCGAAGGGGCGGCGCGCATCGCGGTATCGGCGCTGGGCGCGCTGCTCCATGACACCTGTGCCGGCCACCTGCTGGATCACCAGGGCCAGACCGTGCTGCAGGATTCGGTGGTATCGCTGATGGAAACCGCGCTGCAGGGCGTGCATGCGGCGGCCCGGCCGGCCGCCGGCGATGCGGCCGGCGCCGCCATGGCGAGCCACCTGGGCGAGGGGCGCCTGCACCGCCTGGCCGAGTTCATCGATGCCCACCTGCATGATCCCGAGCTCTCGGTGCAGCGGCTGGCCTCGGTGCTCAACGTTTCGCGCCGCACGCTGTACAACCTGTTCCGCGAGGCCGGCCTGACGCCCCATGCCTACATCTTGTCGCGCCGGCTGCGACAGGCCGCGCAGCGCCTGTCCGGCGAGGCGGGGCGCAGCATCACCGAGATCGCCTTCGCGCTCGGCTTTGCCGATGCCGCGCATTTCAGCCGCGTGTTCCACGAGCGCTTTGGCATGAGCCCCTCGCAATGGCGGCAGCGGCATGCGGGCGCCGCCCGGCCCGCCCGTGTTGCGCTGCCGCACTGATCCGCGCCATTCCCTGCTTCACGCGCGCTTGCACGCATCGGCAAGCATTGTGCACGGCCAGACAAGCCACGCCCCAAGGCGCGATGCTAACTTCGTTCTCCACAACAAGGCGCAAGCCGACATCCACCGGAGACGAAGATGAATGCACCCAAGGAAGCCCGCAACAACCTGGATCAGGCCATCCGCAATGCCATGCTGATCGACGGCGAATGGCGCCAGGCCGCCTCGGGCGAGACCTTCGCCGTGTTCGATCCCGCCACGGGCGAGGCGATCGCACGCGTGCCGGCGGGTGGCGCGGCAGATATCGATGCCGCCGTGGCCGCCGCCGCGCGTGCCTTTGCGGGCGGCGCCTGGCGCGCCATGGTGCCGGCCCAGCGCGAGCGGCTGCTGCTCAAGCTCGCCGACCTGGTGGAACTGCACGCCGACGAACTGGCGCGGCTGGAGACGCTCAACAACGGCAAGCTGCTGGCCTTCGCCCAAGGGCTGGAGGTGGCAGGCAGCGCGCAATGGCTGCGCTATATGGCGGGGTGGGCCACCAAGATCGAAGGCAGCACGCTCGATATCTCGGTGCCGTTCCCGCCGGGTACGCGCTATAGCGCTTCGACGCGGCGCACGCCGGTGGGCGTGGTGGGCGCCATCGTGCCGTGGAATTTCCCGCTGCTGATGGCGGTGTGGAAGATCGCGCCGGCGCTGGCGTGCGGCTGCACGGTGGTGCTCAAGCCGGCCGAGGAGACGCCGCTGACTGCGCTGCGGCTGGCCGAGCTGGCGCTCGAGGCGGGATTCCCGGCGGGCGTGTTCAATGTGGTCACCGGAGACGGCTCGACCGGCGCGGCGCTGGTCGGGCATCCCGGCGTGAACAAGATCACCTTCACCGGCTCCACCGAGGTAGGCCGCCTGATCGGGGCGCGCTGCGGCCAGGATATCCGCCGTGTATCGCTGGAGCTGGGCGGCAAGAGCCCGGTCATCGTGCTGGACGATTGCGATCCGGCAAACGCCATCGCCGGCGCGGCCGCCGCCATCTTCCTCAACCAGGGGCAGGTGTGCACGGCCGGCTCGCGCCTCTACGTGGCGCGCCGCCACTACGAGCAGGTGGTCGAAGGGCTGGGCAAGGTGGCCAACGCCACGGTGCTGGGCTCCGGGCTCGATCCGGCCAGCCAGATGGGGCCGCTGGTGTCGGCGCGCCAGCGCGACAAGGTCATGGGCCTGATCGGCACGGGGCGCAGCGAAGGCGCGGAGATCATCGCGGGCGGCACCGCGCCGGACCGTCCAGGCTATTTCGTGCGGCCCACGGTGGTGGCCAACGCGGCCTGCAAGGACCTGACGCTGGTGCGCGAAGAAGTGTTCGGGCCGGTCGTGGTGGCCATGCCGTTCGACGATCCGCAGGCTGTCCTGGCCGAGGCCAACCGCTCGGAGTACGGTCTCGGCGCCAGCATCTGGAGCAACGACCTGCGCGCCGTGCAGCGCCTGGTGGACGGGCTCGATGCCGGCACGGTCTGGGTCAACACGCACAACATCGTCGACCCCAATATGCCGTTCGGCGGCTACAAGGCGTCTGGCGTGGGCCGCGAGCATGGCTACTCGGCCATCGAGTCCTATACCGAGCTCAAGTCGGTCTGCATGGCCTACTGAGGGGCGCCGCCGCGCACCCGGCCTTTGCCGGGCGACCGGGCCGACGCCCTGCGGGTAATCCCGGGTATTTAAAAGGTGCGCGGTACGCACATGCTTAGGCCTGCTGCATGCGGCAGCGTGGCGGAGGAGGTCCGCCATGCTGCCGGCCCGCGGCCCCGGCAGCGCCTTTCGCATCCCCCCGAAGAATAAGCAAAAAAGCACAAGAGAGAGGAGACACGATGAGCCACGAATCCATGCGGGTTCTGTCATGCATTCTGTCGCGCGTTCTGCCGCGCGTTCTGTCACGCCATCGGCGCGCCGCGAGCGTGCTGCTGGCGGCTGCCGCGGCCGTGACGATGGCCGCGCCGGCCGCCGCGCAGGGCAAGCCCGCGGCCCGGACGGCCACGCCCGACCATATCCGCGCCGTCACCCGCAGCATCGACGGCGCCTTTATCGAGGCCAACGCAGCCAGGACGCCGGACTGGCCCAGCTATGGCCTGGATTACGCCGAGACCCGCTTCAGCCGGCTCTCCCAGATCAATGCCGACAACGTCAAGGGGCTCGGGCTGGTCTGGTCCTACAACCTCGAATCCACGCGCGGGGTCGAGGCCACGCCGCTGGTGGTGGATGGCATCATGTACGTCACCGCCTCGTGGAGCGTGGTGCATGCGGTCGACACGCGTAGCGGCAAGCGGCTCTGGAGCTTCGATCCCAAGGTCGACCGCTCGCTCGGCTACCGCGGTTGCTGCGATGTGGTCAACCGCGGGGTGGCGCTCTACCAGGGCAAGGTGTTCGTCGCCGCCTATGACGGCCGGCTGATCGCGCTGGACGCGTCGAACGGCCGCAAGGTGTGGGAGAAGGACACCATCATCGACCGCAAGCATTCCTACACCATCACCGGCGCGCCGCGTGTGTTCAAGGGCAAGGTCATCATCGGCAACGGCGGCGCCGAATACGGCGTGCGCGGCTATATCACCGCCTACGATGCCGGCACCGGCGAGCAGAAGTGGCGCTGGTTCACGGTGCCCGGCGACCCGTCGAAGCCGTTCGAGGACGAATCGATGGCGCAGGCCGCCAAGACCTGGGACCCGGCCGGCAAATGGTGGGAGGCTGGCGGCGGCGGCACCGCGTGGGACACGCTGGCCTTCGACCCGGAACTCAATCTCATGTACGTCGGCACCGGCAACGGCTCGCCGTGGTCGCGCAGCAAGCGCAGCCCGTCGGGTGGCGACAACCTGTACCTGGCGTCCATCGTCGCGCTCGATCCGGATACCGGCAAATACGTCTGGCACTACCAGGAAACGCCGGGCGACAACTGGGACTACACCTCCACCCAGCAGATGATCCTGGCCGACCTGAATATCGGCGGGCAGGCGCGCAAGGTCATCCTGCACGCGCCCAAGAACGGCTTCTTCTTCGTCATCGACCGCACCGACGGCAAGTTCATCTCGGCCAGGAACTTCGTCGACGTGAACTGGGCCAGCGGCTACGACCAGAACGGACGCCCGGTCGAGTTGCCGGCCGCGCGCCAGGGCGACAAGCCCTACGACGCCATCCCCGGCCCTTACGGCGCGCACAACTGGCACCCGATGTCGTTCAATCCGCAGACCGGCCTGGTCTACCTGCCGGCGCAGCATGTGCCGCTGAACCTGATGGACGACAAGAACTGGACCTTCAACGGCGGCCAGCCCGGCCAGCCGCACGGCAACGTGGGCTGGAACACGGCCAAGATCCTCAATGCCGAACCGCCCGCCAGCAAGCCCTTCGGCCGCCTGATCGCGTGGGATCCGGTGCAGCAGAAGGCGGTATGGACCCAGGAACAGGTCTCGCCGTGGAATGGCGGCACGCTCACCACGGCGGGCAACCTGGTGTTCCAGGGCACGGCGGACGGGCGCTTCATCGCCTACGACGCCACCAGCGGCGCGAAGCTGTGGGAGTCGCCCACCGGCACCGGCGTGATCGCGGCGCCGGTCAGCTATATGGTGGACGGCAAGCAGTACGTGTCCGTCGCGGTGGGCTGGGGCGGCGTGTACGGCCAGGCGCAGCGCGCCACGGACCGCCAGGGGCCGGGCACGGTGTACACCTTCGCGATAGGCGGCAAGGCGCCGCTGCCGGCCTTTGCGCAGTACCGCGCGGACCAGTTGCTGTCGGGCGTGAAGTACGATCACGCCAGTGTCGCCGCCGGCACCGCGCTCTACGTCAGCAACTGCGTGCTGTGCCACGGCGTGCCGGGGGTGGACCGCGGCGGCAATATTCCCAACCTGGGCTATATGAACACCGCCTATATTCAAAATCTGGACAAATTCGTCTTCAAGGGGCCCGCCATGGCGCGCGGCATGCCGGATTTCACCGGCAAGCTGAGCATGGAGGACGTCGAGAAGATCAAGGCGTTCATCCAGGGCACCGCCGACGCGATCCGGCCCAAATGAGACGCTGCGCGACCCCTGGCGGAATGCGGCAACGGCGGCAAGGGATCCGATCAACGAACGCAGGGCGGGCACATGGTTGGTGACGGGGCGCGCGGCGCGCAGGGCGGCAAGCGGGTGTGCGGGCTCGCCCGGCCACGCGCGGGGCAGCACCGGTGCCCTCGGCCCCTGCATCGCCTGTGCTGCCTGGCTGCTGCCATGCTCGCCGCGGGTTCGGGAGGCGCCTTTGCCGACGACACGCTGCCCGACGTGGTGGTCAGCGCCAGCCGCGCCGAGCAGAAGCGCTTCGACGCGCCGGCCGCGATCGACAGCGTGCCGGTCGATCCCATGGCCGCCCCCAGCCCGCTGGTCAACCTCTCGGAGTTGCTGACCGGCGTGCCGGGCGTGGCGGCACGCGAGCGCCAGAACTATTCGCAGGATCTGCAACTGGCCGTGCGCGGCTTCGGCAGCCGCTCCACCTTCGGCGTGCGCGGCGTGCGGCTGTTCGTCGACGGCATTCCCGCCACCATGCCGGACGGCCAGGGGCAGGCTTCCACCTTCGATCTCAACAACGCCAGCCGCATCGAGGTGCTGCGCGGCCCCTTCGCGCAGATGTACGGCAATGCATCGGGCGGCGTGGTGCAGGTCTTCACGCCCGATCCGCCCAAGGCACCGATGGCGCGCGCCTCCACCGGCTTCGGCTCGGACGGGCAGTGGACGACCGGCGTCACCGTGGGCGGCGGCAACGACAAGATCGGCGCCGTGCTCGACGCCTGGACCTTCGAGACCGACGGCTACCGCGACCACAGCGCGGCGCGGCGCCGCCAGCTCAACGCCAAGGTAGTGGCCGAACCGGTGGACGGCACCCGGCTCACCGCGCTGCTCAATATCTTCGACCAGCCGCAGGCGCAGGACCCCCTGGGCCTCACGCGCGCGCAGGCCGATGCCAACCCGCGCCAGTCGGTGCCGCTGTCCACGCAGTTCAACACCGGCAAGACCGTCAGGCAGACCCAGGGCGGGCTGGTGTGGGAGCAGCGCCTGGGCGAGCGCGACCGCCTCGAAGCCCGCGCCTACGGCGGCACGCGCGCGCTGACCCAGTACCTGGGCTTCAGCGGCGCCGCCCCGACTTCGGCCGGAGGCATCGTCGACATCGACCGCAGCTTTGGCGGGGCCGCGCTGTCCTGGCACCATGACACCACCTTCGCCGGCCTGCCGCTGACATGGAGCGCCGGCGCCGAGGCCGACGGCATGCACGACGCGCGCACCGGCTACGTCAACCAGAACGGCGTGCAGGGCGCGCTGCGCCGCAATGAGACCGACACCGCCAGCAGCTACGGCGCCTACGCGCAGTTCGACTGGACCTGGCATCCCGCATGGCGGCTGGTGGGCGGTGTGCGCGCCAGCCGGGTCAGGCTTGGCATCGACGATCATTTCATCACCCCCGCCAGTCCCGACGACAGCGGCACCAACACGTACAACAACGTCAGCCCGGTGCTCGGGGTGGTCTGGCAAGCGCTCGACTCCGTCAACGTCTACGCCAACCTGGGCCGTGGCTTCGAAACCCCGACGCTGACCGAGGTGGCCTACGGCCCCAATGGCGCCGGCACCAACCTGGGCTTGAGCCCGTCCACCAGCCGGCAGGGCGAAATAGGCGTCAAGTGGCAGGGCACGAACCAGCGCGTCGAAGCCGCCCTGTTCGGCGCCGCGAGCCACGACGAGATCGTGCCGCTGTCCAACGACAACGGCCGCAGCGTGTTCCAGAACGTCAACGGCGTGCGCAGGCGCGGCTTCGAGCTGGGCTGGCACGGCAGCTTCGGGCCAGCCCAGCGCTTCGGCACCGGGCTGGCCTACACCTGGCTCGATGCCTATTTCGGCGACGCCTTCCTCAACGCCCAGGGCCAGACCGTGGCCGCCGGCAACCGGCTGCCCGGCACCGCGCGCCACAGCCTGAACCTCGAGGCCACCTACCGCCCCGTGGCCGGCCTCACGCTGGGCGCGGAAATGCACGTGGAAGGGCGCGTCTTTGCCGACGACCTCAACACCCAGGCCGCGCCCGGCTACGCCAGCTTCAACCTGCGCGCCGGCTACGCCTTCCGCATGGGCCGCACGCGCTGGTTTGCGTTCGGCCGCATCGACAACATCACCGACCGGCACTACATCGGCTCGGTGATCGTCAACGAAAGCAACGGCCGCTATTTCGAGCCGGCGCCGGGGCGGCGCTTCTTCCTGGGGCTGAGGGCGGAGATCTGAGGCGGGGCTTCGACGCTCGCCGGGCGAGGCCGGTGCGCGAGGGCGGGGCGGTCTGGCAGGACCTGCCGCGCAGGCTACACTACAGCGATACCCGGCCCGGCCATCCAGATGCGAGACACGACCTCCGGCACAACTGCCACCCCCGCCACACCCGCCACGCCCGCCACGCCGCCCGCGCCCGACGACCGCACACGCAGGATCATGCTGTGGGTGGTGGCGGTGGGCTTCTTCATGCAGACGCTGGATTCCACCATCGTCAACACCGCCTTGCCGTCGATGGCGAAAAGCCTGGGCGAGAGTCCGCTGCGCATGCAGTCGGTGGTGATCGCCTACTCGCTGACCATGGCGGTGATCATTCCCGCATCGGGCTGGCTGGCCGATCGCTTCGGCACGCGCACCATCTTCCAGACCGCCATCGGCCTGTTCGTGGCGGGGTCGCTGGCCTGCGCGTATTCCGGCACGCTGAGCATGCTGGTGGCATCGCGCGTGCTGCAGGGGGTGGGCGGGGCGATGCTGTTGCCGGTGGGGCGGCTGGCGGTGCTGCGCACGTTCCCGCGCGACCAGTACCTGCAGGCGCTCAGCTTCGTGGCCATCCCGGGCATGGTCGGGCCGCTGATCGGGCCGACGCTGGGCGGCTGGCTGACCCAGACTTTCTCCTGGCACTGGATCTTCCTGATCAACGTGCCGGTGGGCCTGCTGGGCGGGCTGGCCACCATGCGCTACATGCCCAATGCCCGCCTGCACGGCGTGGCGCGCTTCGATATGAGCGGCTACCTGCTGCTGGCGATCGCCATGCTGACGCTGTCGTTCTCGCTGGACGGCCTGGCGGAGCTGGGCTTCGAGCATGCCACGGTGCTGATGCTGCTGATTGCCAGCATGGCTTCGCTGACCGCCTATGTGCTGCATGCCACGCGCCACCGCCGTCCCTTGTTCGGGTTGCGGCTGTTCCGCATCCATACCTTCAGCGTGGGGCTGCTGGGCAACCTGTTCGCGCGCATCGGCAACGGCGCCATGCCGTTCCTGATCCCGCTGACCCTGCAGGTCAGCCTGGCCTATTCGCCGTTCGAGGCGGGCCTGATGATGCTGCCGATCACGGCGGCGGGCATGGCGTCCAAGCGCCTTGCCACGGGACTGATCGAGCGCCACGGCTATCGCAAGGTGCTGGTCACCAACACGTTCGTGGTGGGGCTGGCGATGGCCTCGTTCGCGCTGATCTCGCCGAGCCAGCCGCTGGCGCTGCTGCTGGTGCAACTGGCCGTGTTCGGCGCGGTCAATTCGATCCAGTTCACCGCGATGAATACCGTCACGCTCAAGGACCTCGGCACGGCCGGGGCCAGCGGCGGCAACAGCCTGCTGTCGATGGTGCAGATGCTGTCGATGAGCCTGGCTGTCACATCGGCCGGCGCCCTGCTGGCGACCTTCCAGGGCGCGTTCAGCGAACACGGCGCGACATCCGCGCTGCCGGCCTTTCACGCCACCTTCATCTGCGTGGGGCTGATCACCTCGGCCTCGGCTTGGATCTTCCTGCAGTTGTCGCCCGATGTCACCCGCGCGGCGGGCAAGAAGATGGCGGACGCGGGGGAGATGTAGCCACTGCCGGCGGCTACTCCCGCGCCTTCGGCGCGTGCCCGCGTGCCCGCGCGGCGGCGCGCTCGCGCAGGTCCTGCACGAAGGCCTCGGCGGCGTGGTCGAGGTTGCGCCCGCCCTGGCGCAGCAGGCCGACAGGCTCTTCGCTGCCATGGCCGGAGATGGGCAGCAAGGCCAGCTCGGCGCTTTCCAGCCCCTGTCGCATGGCGCAGCGCGGCGCCAGCCAGACCGCGTCGGACTTCAGCGCGATCAGCTGGCCCAGGTAGGCATCCGAGGTTTCCAGCACGCCCGGCGGCAACACGAAGCCGTGCCGCGCCAGCATGCTCTCCGCGCTATGGCGCGGCACCGAGCCCTGCGCCGGCACCACCAGCGGGAAGCGCATGACGTCCGCCAGTGTCGGCGTGCCGGCTTGCGGCCCGGCCAGCGCATGCTGGCGGCGCACCGCCAGCAGCAACGGCTCGGCGTCCAGCATCTCGAACCACAAGCCCTCCATCACCGCCGGATTGTCCATGCGGCCGATCACGATATCGAGCAGGTCGGCCTTCAGGCTATCGATCAGCGCGCGGTTCATGCCGGTCTGCACGGCCAGGCTGACTTCGGGGTGGCTGTCGCGAAACGCCAGCACTGCCTCTTGCAGCAGGTCGGGCACCACGCTGGGCAGGGCGCCGATGCGGATGCGACGGGCGCCCCTCTCCGACTCGCCATCGATGCTGCCGGCGGCTTCGTCGAGGTCCTCCAGCACGCGCAAGGCGTGGCGCAGGAAGCGCTGGCCGGATTCGGTCAGTTCCGTGCCGGAGCGCTTGCGTACCAGCAGGCGCGTGCCCAGCAGGGCCTCCAGTTCGGTCAGCGTCTTGGAGATGGCCGGCTGGCTCAGGCCCAGCTGTTCGCCGGCGCGGCCGAGGTGCTGGGTCTGCGCCACCGCCACGAAGGAATGCAGGTGACGCAGCCGCACCCGGCTGCGGAAGGCATTTTGCATATCGAAAAGTTATGAATCTGGTCGAAAAACTCAATTTACAGCAGATAAGTCTGCAAATAAAGTAATGCAAATTCATCCATAAGGAGACGTGCATCATGGCCGACTCGCCCCCCAAGCTCCCGCCAGGCCTGGCCCAGTACCGCCGCCATTACTGGGACACCCAGCCCGCGTACCGCTTCGACCCCTACGGCTCCACCCGTCTGCGCTCGCCGCAGCAGCCGTTGATCGCGCTGCCGCAGACCCTGTCCGAGGTGACCGGTCCGCGGTTCGGCGCCGAGTTCGTGCGCGCCGGCGACAGCGACCTCACCACCGGCCAGGGCCGCGGCGAGGCCATCGGCGAGCGCATCCTGGTCAGCGGGCGCGTGCTCGACGAGAACGGCCGGCCGGTGCCGAATGCGCTGATCGAGGTCTGGCAGGCCAACGCCGCCGGCCGCTATGTGCACAAGCGCGACCAGCACGACGCGCCGCTGGACCCCAATTTCATCGGCGAAGGCCGGGCGGTGACCGACGCCCACGGCCGCTATCAGTTCAAGACCATCAAGCCCGGCGCCTATCCCTGGCGCAACCACCACAACGCCTGGCGGCCGCAGCATATCCATTTCTCGCTGTTCGGCAACGCCTACGCCACGCGGCTGGTCACGCAGATGTACTTTCCGGGCGATCCCTTGCTCGCCTTCGACCCCATCTTCAATTGCGTGCCGGACGCCAAGGCGCGCGAGCGCCTGGTATGCGCGCTGGACTGGGAAACCACGGTGCCCGAGTACGCGCTTGGCTACCGCTTTGATATCGTGCTGCGCGGCCGCGATGCCACGCCGATGGAGTAAGCCATGCTGTACGCGACCACATCCCAGACCGTCGGTCCCTACCTGCATATCGGCCTGTCGGCGCTCGACGCCGGCGACCTGACCGCCGAGGCGCCGTCCCTGGACGGCGAGCGCATCGTCATCGAGGGCCGCATCGTCGACGGCGGGGGCGAGCCCGTGTCCGATGGCATGGTGGAGATCTGGCAGGCCAGCCCGGCCGGCCACTACCGCCACCCCGACGACCAGCGCGAAGGCGCGCAATCCAGCCTGGTGCCCGGCTTTACCGGCTTCGGCCGCCTGCCGACCCAGGCCGACGGCAGCTTCCGCTTCGTCACCGTCAAGCCGGGCGCCGTGCCCGGCCCCGACGGCCAGCCGCAGGCCCCCCATATCGTGGTGTCGCTGTTCATGCGCGGCCTGCTCAAGCACCTGACCACGCGTCTATACTTTCCCGACGAAACGCAGGCCAATGCGCGCGACTGGGTCCTGTCGCAGGTGCCGGCGGAGCGCCGCCAGACCCTGGTGGCGCAGCCGGCGGGCCCGGGCAAGCTGCAGTGGCAGGTGATACTGCAAGGCCAGGGCGAAACGGTGTTCTTCGATATCTGAGCCGGCGCGGCCCCGTTCCCGCCAAGTCTCGCCGCACGCCGGCGCCGGCCCGCTCCGCGGCCCGGCGCCGGCGTGCGTTTCTTTTCCGTGCGAACCTGAACCGATGCCTACTTCTTCCCGACTGACCGACCCCATGTTCGGCAGCGCCGATACGCTGGCCGCATTCTCCGATGCCGGCACGGTGCAGGGCATGCTCGATTTCGAAGCGGCGCTGGCGCTTGCCGAGGCCAGTTGCGGGGTGATCCCGCAGGACGCCGCCGCAGTGATCGCTGCCGCTTGCCGGGCCGGGGAAATCGATTTCGACAAGCTGGCCGATGCCGCCGTCGCGGGCGGCAACCTTGCCATTCCCCTGGTCAAGCAGCTTACGGCCCGCGTGGCCGCACGCGACGAACGGGCCGCGCGCTACGTGCACTGGGGCGCGACCAGCCAGGACGCCATCGATACCGGCATGGTGCTGCAGTTGCGCCGTGCGCTGCAGGCCATCGGCACCGATCTCGAAGCGCTCTGCGAGGCGTGCGCCACGCTCGCGCGGCAGCACCGCAACACGCCGATGGTGGGTCGTACCTGGCTGCAGCACGCGCTGCCCACCACCTTCGGCCTCAAGGCCGCCGGCTGGCTGGACGCCCTGCAGCGCAACCTGCAACGTCTCGGCGCCGCGCGCGAGCAAGTCGCCGTGCTGCAATTCGGCGGCGCCGCCGGCACGCTGGCCAGCCTCGGCAACGCCGCGCCCGCGGTGATTGCCGGACTCGGCCGCGAGCTGGATCTCGCCGTGCCCGCCGTGCCCTGGCATGGCCACCGCGACCGCCTGGCCGACGTGGCCGCCACGCTCGGCATGCTCACCGGCACGCTCGGCAAGATCGCGCGCGACATTGCGCTGCTGATGCAGACCGAAGTGGCTGAAGTCGCCGAGCCCTCCGCCCCGGGCCGCGGTGGTTCCAGCACCATGCCGCACAAGCGCAACCCGGTTGG
This sequence comes from Cupriavidus sp. 05T41, assembly GCF_056396525.1. Lineage (NCBI taxonomy): Bacteria > Pseudomonadati > Pseudomonadota > Betaproteobacteria > Burkholderiales > Burkholderiaceae > Cupriavidus > Cupriavidus sp. 05T41. The sequence continues at coordinate 126,062 of NZ_JBFTLQ010000011.1, read as the reverse complement.
CTGCGCCGCCGTGCTGACCGCCGCCGTGCGCGTGCCGCCGCTGGTGGCGAGCATGCTCGCCGGCATGGTGCAGGAACACGAGCGCGCCCTCGGCGGCTGGCAGGCCGAATGGGACACCCTCCCGCAGATTGTCACGCTCAGCGCCGGCGCCCTGCGCCAGATGCTGGAGGTGGCAAGCGGCCTGCAGGTCGATGCGCCGCGCATGCGCGCCAACCTCGACATGACCCACGGACTGATTCTCGCCGAAGCCGCCATGCTGGAGCTGGGCGGGCGGATCGGCCGGCTGCAGGCGCACCACCTCGTCGAAGGCGCCTGCAAGCGGGCGGTGGCCGAAGGCACCACGCTGCGTGCAGCGCTGGCGGCGGTGCTGGCCGAAGATCCCGCCCACGCCGGCCTGATGGATGCCGCCGCGCTGGACCGGGTATGCGATCCGGCCAACTATTTCGGGCAGGCAGAGGGATTCGTCGACGGCGCGCTGGCGGCATGGCGCGCACGCGAGGGCTGACGAGCCCGTAGCCATGTCACCGCGAGCCATGCCAACGGAGCCCGTCGACAGGCATCGAGCCTGAACGCCGGAATCCAGGCAACAAGACCAACCAAGACAGACCCAAGACAGATCCAAGACAGATTTCGCCCCTGGAGACTAAATTGCCCCACCTCAATCATGCCGGCGCCTCCCTGTTCTACACCCTGGAAGGCCCCGAATCCGCCCCGGTCCTGATCTTCTCCAACTCCCTCGGCACCGACCACACCATGTGGGCGCCGCAGGCCGAAGCGCTCGGCAAGCAGTTCCGCGTCCTGCGCTACGACACCCGCGGCCACGGGCAATCATCGCTGCCGCCGGGACCGGCCACGGTGGCCGAGCTGGGCAGCGACGTGCTGGCCCTGATGGATGCGCTCGGCATCCGCAAGGCCGCGTTCTGCGGCCTGTCCATGGGCGGCCTGACCGGCATGTGGCTCGGCGTGAATGCGCCCCAGCGCTTCACGCATATCGCGCTCGCCAATACCGCGCCCAAGATCGGCACGGGCGAGGCATGGAACACCCGCATCGACGGGGTGCTGCGCGACGGCATGGCGCCGCTGGTGGACGCATCGCTGCAGCGCTGGTTCACGCCGGGGTTTGTCGCTGCCGCCGGCGGCAAGCTCGATGGCCTGCGTGCCGTGCTGGGCGGCCTCGATGCGCGCGGCTACGCCGCCAACTGCGCCGCCGTGCGCGACGCCGACCTGCGCGAAGCGGTCAGGACCATCCCGGTGCCCGTGCTGGTGATCGCCGGCAGCGCCGATCCGTCCACCACCGCGGCCGAAGGCCGCGCGCTCGCCGATGCCATTCCCGGCGCGCAGTACGTCGAGCTCGAAGCCGCGCACCTGTCCAGCTTCGAACAGACCGCGCGCTTCAACGACGCGCTGGCGCGTTTCCTGTCCGGCGAAGCGAAGCCGTCCAACGACAGCGAACGCTATGCCGCCGGCCTCGCCGTGCGCCGCGCCGTGCTCGGCAGCACCCACGTGGACCGCTCGCTGGCCCGGCTCACGCCGCTCAACGACGAATTCCAGAACCTCATCACGCGCTATGCCTGGGGCGAGATCTGGACCCGCGAAGGCCTGCCGCGCCATACGCGCAGCCTGCTCACCATCGCCATGATGGTGGCGCTCAACCGCAATGAAGAACTCAAGCTGCATCTGCGCGCGGCGGCGAACAACAAGGTAAGCCGCGAGGAGATCAAGGAAGTGCTGCTGCAGACGGCCATCTATTGCGGCGTGCCGGCGGCCAACTCGGCGTTCCATATGGCCGAGGAGGTGTTTGCGGCGGTGGATGCGGAGACGCGTGGGGAGTGAATCGACAAGGCTGATGGCAGAACCGTTGGCTGCCGCCAGTTAGCTCGCCCCATCGCGCCGGGATGGCTGGTGAAGAACCGCCCCGGCTTCCCGCTCCAGCGGATATTGCACGGATTGCGCCTTGCGCTGGCCTCAGTGGCAGTCCGGCGCGGCGGCCATGACGTTCCTTGCCGACGGTGCGGGAGCACGGTCCTTGCGAATGGCCCGGAAGCTGGCGAGCAGCAGCAGGCCGATCAGCGCCAGCACCGCGCCGAAACCGAAGTCTGCCGGAATGCCGCGGCCGTCCACGATACTGCCGCCCACGGACGAGCCCACCGCGATGGCAACCTGGATGATGCCGACGAACAGCGCCGAGCCTGCCTCTGGCAGGTCGGCGGTCGAGCGCTGGATCCATACGCTGAGGCATAGCGGAATCGCGCCGAACGCGATACCCCACGCCAGCACGACCGCCACCACCGCGGGCGTCGCATGCCGCAGCGCGGGCATCAGCAGCAGCGAGACCATCAGCATCACGATCATGGTCGCGAGTGACGCACCGAGGTTTCGCGCGACCGTGGTCGAGACGGCAAAATTGGCGAGAAAGCCGATGATGCCGAAGCCAAGCAGCACCCAGGTAATACCCTGCGCGCTGAAGTCGGCATATTCCTGGAGGAACGGGGCGATAAAGGTATAGGACGAGAAGTGGGCGCCGAACACGAAGGCGACCATGATCAGGCTCGTGCGCGAATGCGTGCGCCGCAGGAGCGCGAACAGATCGGCCAGGCGCAAGGCGGCTTTCGAGGGCAGCGATGGCACCAGCATCGCCTGGGCTGCCAGGGCCACGGCCACCAGTACGCCGGTCGCCATGAACGATGCGCGCCAGGACGCAAGATTTGCGATAAAGGTGCCCAGCGGTACCCCGATCACGGTGGCGAAGGTCACGCCAGCCAGGATCATCGCGGTGGCTCTCGGTGCTTCATGGGGCTGTACCAGCCTGCCTGCCGCGGCCAGCGCGAGCGTCCAGAAGCCGCCCAGGCTCGCGCCCAGCAGGGCGCGCCCGATCAGCATGACCGCGAAGCTGGGCGCAAACGCCGAGATCAGGTTCGATGCCAGCAAAAGCACCGAAAGCGCGAGCAGGATGTGGCGCCGGTCGATACGCCCGGCGCCCAGCATCATGCCGGGCGCGGAGATGGCGGCCAGTACGCCGGGAATCGTCACCATGAGTCCCGCGGTGCCCGGCGTCACGCCGAATTCCGCGGCGACCTGCGGCAATAGCCCGACCGGCAGGAACTCCGTCGTCACGAACGCAAACGCGCCGACGGTTACCGATCCGACTGCCAGCCATGCCCGCGAGGGCGAGTGAATGCCGGGATCTTTCATTGGGTCACCCGCCGGGTGACTGCCTTCCATCATCATGAGTCTGCTCGTCTGCTACGGATCTGAGGGGGCGTGCCCCGAAAGACCGGCAACATACCATCGATGTGCGCGTTGCGCTGGCGGCCCGCAAATAGCGCCCTAATCCCAGGTCTTCGTGAGGGTCTTCATCGAATTGACATAGATGGCCAGCGACACCGCCGCCCAGCTGTGGACCTGCGTTCCTGCCGGGGATCCGGAGTTCGCGGTGCGCGATGGCCAGGGATGCCGAGGGATCCTCAAGCCGTTTCCGCTACCCTGATCTCCGCCAGCAGCTTCTTCAGTTCCGGCACGCAGGATCCGCAGTTGCCGCCGGCCTTCACGCACGTGGTGATTTCCGCCGGGGTCTTGAGGTCGTGCTTGCGCACCGCGTCGCAGATCGTGTTGCGGCCCACGCCGAAGCACGAGCACACCGTAGGGCCGGCATCCGCGCCTTTCTCCATGGGCTGGCCCAGCAGCAGTCCGATGCGGTCGGCGTCTTCGAGATGGTCCTTGCCGAACAGCGTGGAGAGCCATGCGCGCGAGGGCAGCTCGGGCCGGGTGGAGATGTAGATGCAGGTCTGCAGGCGGTCGTCGACCACGTGGCCGGCGTGGTAGATGCCGGCGGTGCGGTCTTCGTACTCGATCCAGTCGGCATCGGGGTCGGTGATGCCGAGCAGGGCGCGGGCCCAGGCGGCACGGTCTGCGATGTTTTCGCGGCCGGCGAATTCGTAGCGCTGGAACTGGCGGCCCTGCACGCGCGTCCAGTAGGTGAGGGTGTCGGCCGGCAGTGCTTCGCGGCTGAGCACGAAGCCGTGCCACGACACGCGGAATTCCTCCACGCGCACCGGGGTGTGCTTGAACTCGGGCTCGCCGGAGACGGGGTCGACCACGGGGTTGACGAGGGCGCCGACGCGCGCGTCCGAGCTGAACTGATTGTTCCAGTGGATCGGCACGAACACGCTGCCGCGCGGGATGCCGCCGCTGTGTTGCACGCGCGCGACCATGGCGCCCCAGCGGGTGGAGACCCGGGCGAGCTTGCCTTCGCCCACGCCGCACAGCAATGCGTCCTGCGGATGCATGTCGACGAAAGGCTCGGCGATGTGGTCGGCCAGCTTGGGCGATTTGCCGGTGCGCGTCATGGTATGCCACTGGTCGCGCACGCGGCCGGTATTGAGCACCAGCGGGAAATCGTCGTCGGTGGCGTGGACCGGCGCACGCGGTGCCGTGGCGACGAAGCGCGCGCGCCCGTCAGGATGGGCGAAGCGGCCGTCGGCGAACAGACGGGCCGTGCCGGAGGGGCCTTGCAGGCCCTGCGAGGCGGCCGTCACCGGCCATTGCACGGGGGCGAGCGCATCGAACTGCTGGCGGCCCATGCCGGCCAGGCCAGCGATGTTGAAGGCGCGATGGGCGAGCGTGGCGTCTTCGGCAGCGCCGCTGCCGGTGTTGCGGTAGGCGCTCAGGCGGGCATGCTCGTCGAAGATCTCGTGCGGCCCGGCGTAGTGGAACCCGTCGAAGCCCATGCGCGTGGCCACCTCGCACAGGATGCGCCAGTCGGCGCGGGCTTCGCCCGGTGCGGGCAGGAAGGCCCGCTGGCGCGAGATGCGGCGCTCGGAGCTGGTGACGGTGCCGTCCTTCTCGCCCCAGCCCAGCGCGGGCAGGAGCACCTGCGCGGCGTCGTTGGTGTCGGTGCGCAGCATGATGTCGGAGCTGACCACCAGCTCGCATGCGGCCAGCGCGCGGCGGGCCTGGTCGGCGTCCGGCAGGCTCACCACCGGGTTGGTGGCGATGACCCACACGGCCTTGACGCGGCCTTGCTCGATGGCTTCGAACAGCTCCACCGCCTTGAGGCCGGGCTTGTCCGCGATGGCGGGCGAGCCCCAGAACGACTGCACGATCTCGCGATGCTGCGGGTTGGCCAGTTCCATGTGCGCGGCCAGCATATTGGCCAGGCCGCCGACTTCGCGCCCGCCCATGGCGTTGGGCTGGCCGGTCAGGGAGAACGGCCCCATGCCGGGCCGGCCCAGGCGGCCGGTGACCAGGTGGCAGTTGATGATGCTGTTGACCTTGTCGGTGCCGGCCGATGACTGGTTGACGCCTTGCGAGAAGGCGGTGACCACCTTGGGCGTGGCGGCGAACATTTCGTAGAACGCGCGCAGCGCTTCGGGGTCGAGCTTGCAGGCCCTGGCGACCTTGGCCAGGTCGGTGCAGTCCGGGCCAGCCGCGGCGAGCGCATCGTCCAGCCCGCTGGTGTGCCCGGCGATGAATGCCGCATCCGCGGCGCCGTGCTGCGCCAGGTAGTGCAGCAGGCCGTTGAACAGCCAGACATCGGTGCCGGGCTTGATGGGCAGGTGCAGGTCGGCCAGCTCGCAGGTGGCGGTGCGGCGCGGGTCGATCACCACCAGCTTCATGCCGGGGCGCGCTTCCCTGGCCCTGGACAGACGCTGGAACAGGATGGGATGGCACCATGCGGTGTTGGAGCCGACCAGCACGACGAGGTCGGCCAGTTCCAGGTCTTCGTAGTTGCCCGGCACCAGGTCTTCGCCGAAGGCGCGCTTGTGCCCGGCCACGGCAGACGACATGCACAGGCGCGAGTTGGTGTCGATATTGGCGCTGCCGATGAACCCTTTCATCAGCTTGTTGGCGATGTAGTAGTCCTCGGTCAGCAACTGGCCGGAGACATAGAGGGCCACGGCGTCCGGGCCGTGCTCGGCGATGATGTCCTTGAAGCCTTGCGCCACCTTGTCCAGGGCGTGATCCCACGATACCTGCGTCAGCGCGCCGTCGGCGCCGCGCACCTGCGGATGCAGCAGGCGGCCTTCGAGCCCGGTGGTTTCGGCCAGGGCGGAGCCCTTGACGCACAGGCGGCCCTGGTTGGAGCCGTGGCTGGCGTCGCCGGCCACTTCGACGCTGCCGTCGTCATGGCGCGTGGCACGCACGCCGCAGCCCACGCCGCAATAGGGGCAGGTGGTATCGGTGACGACGGACGAAGCGCCGGCCGGCGGCGCGGCCGGGGAACCGGTGGAAAGGATGACGGGGATATCGGACAGGTTCACGGTGGCGCGCTCGTTGCTAACGGTAAATCGGATGCCAGGGGGAGCGGCGCTCAGGCCGCCAGCGCCTCGCATTGCGCGCGGCCGAACAGCAGGCGCTGGCGCATGGCGCCGACCGGCTCGCCGCTCTGGATCAGGTCGAAGTACCAGGGGCCGTCCTGCACGTCGCCGTACAGCACCGCGCCGACCAGGCGCCCGCCCTGCAGCACCAGCCGCTTGTAGACGCCGCGGCGCGCATCGCGCATGACCAGGTCTTCGCTGCCTTCGCCGCCGATGAAGTCGCCGGCGGAGTAAAGGTCCACGCCGGTCACCTTGAGCTTGGTCGCGGTGGCCTGCTGCACGTAGCGGCGGTGCCCGGCCCCGGCCAGGTGCGCGGCGGCCACGCGGGCCTGGTCCCAGATCGGCGCCACCAGGCCGAAGGTGGCTTGGCGGTGCTGCACGCATTCGCCCACGGCGTACACGCGCGGATCGAAGCTCTGCAGCGTATCGTCGACCACGATGGCGCGCTCGCAATGCAGGCCTGCCTGCCGGGCCAGCTCGATATTGGGGCGCACGCCGGCGGTCATGACCACCAGGTCGGCGGGAATGCTGGTGCCGTCCTTGAAGCATACGCCGGTGACGCGGTCCTCGCCCAGGATGCTGCTGGTATGGGCGTTGAGCAGGAACTGCAGGCCCTTGCGCTCGAGCGCCTGCTTGAGCAGTGCCGCGGCGGGTGCGTCGAGCTGGCGCTCCATCAGGCTGTCGGCCATGTGCACCACGCTCACTTCCATGCCCTGGCGCATCAGGCCGTTGGCGGCCTCCAGGCCGAGCAGGCCGCCGCCGATCACCACCGCGCGGCGGTGGTTGCGTGCGGCGGCCAGCATGGTTTCCACGTCCTGGATGTCGCGAAAGGCGATCACCCCGTCGAGCTGGTGGCCGGGCACCGGGATGATGAAGGGCTTGGAGCCGGTGGCCAGCAGCAGGCGGTCGTAGCGCACCTCGCGCCCGGATTGCGAGCGCACCAGCCGGCGCGGGCGGTCGATGGCCACCACCGGGTCGCCGGCCAGCAGCTCGATGCCGTTCTGCTCGTACCACTCGCGCGTGTTGAGCATGATGTCGGCGATGGTCTTCTCGCCGGCCAGCACCGGCGAGAGCAGGATGCGGTTGTAGTTGCCGTGCGGCTCGGCGCCGAACACGGTGATGTCGTAGAGATCGGGCGCCAGCTTGAGCAGCTCCTCGACCGTGCGCATGCCGGCCATGCCGTTGCCGACGACCACCAGGCGGGGCTTGTGGCCTGCACTGACGCGACCGGCACTCATGCGGCCACCCAGACCTTGCCGTCATGCACGCGGGCAGGGTAGGCCGCGACCGAGTGCTCCGGCGCTTCCAGGCATTCGCCGGTGCGCAGGTCGAAATGCTGCTTGTAGATCGGCGAGGCCACCACCACGCGCTCGCCCAGGCTGCCCACCAGGCCGCGCGACAGCACCGCGGCATTGGCGTTGGGGTCGTAGTTGGAGATGGCGTATACCTGATCGTCCGCGCCCGCGCCGATGCGGAACACGGCGATCTGTGCCTTGTCCACCAGCGCGCACACGCCGGTATTGGGCACGATGTCGCGCAGGGCGCAGATGGCGGTCCAGGTTTCGCTGTGGTGGGCTTGGCTCATGATGTTTTCCTTGGCGTTGGCGCGTTGGTTGTGGGGCACGGCCGGTCAGGCTGCCTTGACGATCACCGGGATCTGTTCGAGCCTGGAGCGATGCAAGATCCGTTCCTCGGGCGTGGCGGGGCGGATCTGGCCGCGCTCCTCCATGAAGACCAGGTTGTCGTCGCGCAGGTCGCTGTTGACGAAGTGGCGGAAGCGCTTGCGTGTTTCCGGGTTGGTCACGGCCAGCTTCCATTCGTCCTCGTAGGTGTCGACCACGTGCTGCATCTGGGCTTCGAGTTCTGCGCCGATGCCCAGGCTGTCTTCCAGCACCACGGCCTTGAGGTAGTCCAGGCCGCCTTCGAGGTTGTCGCGCCAGGTGCTGGTGCGCTGCAGGCGGTCCGCCGTGCGCACGTAGAACATCAGGAAGCGGTCCACGTAGCGCAGCAGCGTGGCGCGGTCCAGGTCGCTGGCCAGCAATTCGGCGTGGCGCGGCTTCATGCCGCCGTTGCCGCACACATAGAGGTTCCAGCCGCGCTCGGTGGCGATGATGCCCACGTCCTTGCCCTGCGCCTCGGCGCATTCGCGGGTGCAGCCGGAGACGCCGAACTTGATCTTGTGCGGGGCGCGCAGGCCCTTGTAGCGGTTCTCGATCTCGATGGCCAGGCCAACCGAGTCGTCCACCCCATAGCGGCACCAGGTCGAGCCCACGCACGACTTCACGGTGCGCAGCGACTTGCCGTAGGCATGGCCGGATTCGAAGCCGGCCGCGATCAGCTCTTCCCAGATCATCGGCAGCTCTTCCACGCGCGCGCCGAACATGTCGACGCGGGCGCCGCCGGTGATCTTGGTGTACAGGCCGTATTTCTTGGCGACCTGGCCCACCGCGATCAGGCCGTCGGGCGTGACTTCGCCGCCCGGCATGCGCGGCACCACCGAGTAGGTGCCGTCTTTCTGGATATTGCCCAGGAAGTAATCGTTCGAGTCCTGCAGGCTGGCGTGCTCTTCCTTGAGCACGAACTCGTTCCAGCACGAGGCCAGGATGCTCGCCACGGTCGGCTTGCAGACGTCGCAGCCCAGGCCCGTGCCGTGCGCCGCCAGCAGCTCGCCGAAGGTCTTGAAGCCACCCACGCGCACCAGGTGGTAGAGCTCCTGGCGCGAGTAGGCGAAGTGTTCGCACAGGTGGTTGTTCACCGCCAGGCCCTGCTTCTTCATCTCGGCCTTCATCACCTGCGTGACCAGCGGCACACAGCCGCCGCAGGTGCTGCCGGCCTTGGTGCAGCTCTTGAGCGCGCCGATGGTGGTGGCGCCGTCGCGCACGGCAGCGCAGATGTCGCCCTTGGAGACGTTGTTGCACGAGCAGATCTGCGCCGCATCGGGCAGCGCGTCGGCGCCCAGGCCCGGCTTGGCCTGGCCGTCGGAAGCCGGCAGGATCAGGAATTCGGGCGACTCGGGCAGCTCGATCTTGTTGAGCATCATCTGCAGCAGCGTGCCGTATTCCTCGGCGTCGCCCACGAGCACGCCGCCCAGCAGGTACTTGCCGCAATCGGACACCACCAGCTTCTTGTAGACCTGCTTGCGCTCGTCGGTGAACTGGTAGGCACGGCTGCCGGGGGCATTGCCATGCGGGTCGCCAAGGCTGGCCACGTCCACGCCCATCAGCTTGAGTTTGGTGCTCATGTCGGCGCCCGCGAACTCGGCCTGGTGGCCCAGCAGGTGCTTGGCCGCCACGCGCGCCATGTCGTAGCCGGGTGCGACCAGGCCGTAGATCTTGCCTTGCCACAGCGCGCATTCGCCAATGGCGTAGACGTCCGGGTCCGAGGTCAGGCACTGGTTGTCCACGGCGATGCCGCCGCGCTCGCCCACGGCCAGGCCGGCCGCGCGCGCCAGTTCGTCGCGTGGGCGGATGCCGGCCGAAAAGACGATCATGTCGGTTTCGAGGTGGCTGCCATCGGCGAAGTTCATGCGATGGGTGCCTTGCTCGCCGTCGACGATCTCCACGGTGTTCTTGCGCGTGTGCGTGGTGACGCCCAGGTCTTCGATCTTCCGGCGCAGCATCTCGCCGCCGCCGTCATCCACCTGCACGGCCATCAGGCGCGGGGCGAATTCCACCACATGGGTCTGCAGGCCCAGGTCGCGCAGCGCCTTGGCGCATTCCAGGCCGAGCAGCCCGCCGCCCACCACCACGCCGGTCTTCGAGCGGGCGCCGCATTCCTGCATGGCTTCCAGGTCTTCGATGGTGCGGTAGACGAAGCAATCCTTGCGGTCCTTGCCCGGCAGCTGCGGCACGAAGGGGTAGGAGCCGGTGGCGATGATGAGCTTGTCGTAGGACAGGGTCTCGCCGTTGGACACCGTGACCGTCCTGGCCGCGCGGTCGATGACGGTGGCGCGGGCGTTCAGGCGCAGCAGCATGTTGCTGCGCTCGAAGAAGCCGGCTTCCACCAGGGACAGATCCTCGGCGGTCTTGCCGGCGAAGAATTCCGAGAGGTGCACGCGGTCGTAGGCCGGGCGCGGCTCCTCGCACAGGACGGTGACCTCCAGGTCTTGCGAACCGGCTTCGGCCAGGCATTCCAGGAATTTGTGGCCGACCATGCCGTGGCCGATGATGATCAGTTTCATGATGGTTTCCTTGTTCTGTGGGGCCGGGGAGCCGTGGCCGTGCTGTGCTGTGTTTTCTGGGACCGAATTCGTTGCGGCGGCGGCTCAGGAGTTGGAGCCGGCCAGTGCGCTGTCGAACAGGGCTTGCTCGCTGGCCTTGTGTTCGGCCGAGAAGCGCACGGCGATCGCGCACAGGGCCGAGACGATGGCCGCCGCGCCGAGCACGGTGAGCGTCTGCTGCAGGTTGCCGCCCAGGCCCTTCATCAGGAACCCGGCCGCCACCGCGCCCACATTGCCGCCGGCGCCAATGATCCCGGCCACGCCGCCGAGCGCCTTGCGGTCGATGAAGGGCACCAGCGCGTAGGTGGCGCCGCAGGCCATGTGGGTGAACAGGCCGAAGCCCAGCATGGCCACCACGGCCGCCGCCACGCTGTGGGCCTGTGCGAACCACAGCAGGCCCAGGCCTTCGCCGAGGATCAGCACGAACAGCAGGGTGGAGCGCGCATCCAGGCCGCGGCGCAGGGCTGCCTTGTCCGACAGCCAGCCGCCCAGGGCGCGGGCGAACAGCGCGAGCAGGCCGAAGCTGGCGGCGGCCAGGCCGGCGCTGCTGAGCGACAGGCCGAAGTGGTCCACGTAATAGGTGGCGGCCACGTTGTGGATGAAGATCTCCACGCCGAAGCAGGCGCCGTAGGTGATGAACAGCATCCAGACGCGGTAGTTGGCGCTGGCGGCCTTGAAACTGGCCCAGCCGCCTTTCTTGCCGCTGTCCACGCTGATGCCTTGCTTGCGCAGGTCGGCGAAATCGCCTTGCGGGCAGTCCTGGGTGAACTTCCAGTAGAGCACCGCCATGATCAGCATCAGCACGCCCGGCACCAGCAGCGCGAGGCGCCAGCCCATGGCGTGGTTCACGCCCAGCATCAGGATCGCGCCCAGCAGCAGCGGCATCATGGCCTGCGCGGCGCCGCCGCCGGCATTGCCCCAGCCCGCGGCCGCGGCGTTGGCCGTGCCCACCACGTTGGGGGCGAACATCACCGAGGTGTGGTACTGCGTGATGACGAAACTCGCGCCCACCGCGCCGATCAGCAGGCGGAAGAACAGGAAGGTCTCGTAGCTCTGCGCCATCGCCACGCCGAGCACGGGAATCGCGCCGAGCGCCAGCAGGCCGGTATAGGTGCGGCGCGGGCCGAAGCGGTCGCACAGCGGGCCGACGACCAGGCGCACGAGGATGGTCACCGCGACCGCGGCAATATTGATATTGGCGATCTGGCCGGGAGTCAGGCCAAATTCACCCTTGAGCACCGGCATCAGCGGCGCGCACGCGAACCACGCGAAAAAGCACACGAAAAACGCCATCCAGGTCAGGTGGAAGGCGCGCATCTGCGGGGTGCGCAGGCTTAGCAGTTCGATGCGGGTGGCTTTGCCGGTCATCATGGCTCCAGAAAAACAAAGGGCGTCCCGCGAACCGGTCATGAAGACCGGTCAGGGGACGCCGTTGTCCTGGCGGCAGCGATAAAGACCGCTGCCGCCGCGTATGGGGTGAGCGGGCCGCCGTTGGTCCGCTCGCGTTCTATTGAGCAAGCGCTGTGCCAGCGGCGGATGTGATGGCGAGCGGGGGTTTTGGCGGGAAAGGCGCCTTCAGCGGCGGCGAAGATGCGCCGCGTTGGGGCAATTGCTTCGGCGCAGCACGTTCATGGTGCAGTGCGGTGGGCGAGGGCGGTGCGCGCCGGCGAACCCAAGCTGGTGCATGGGCCGGCGTCGCCGGGGCGCGCTAGGCGCGGGTCGGGCCGGCCGCCAGGGCGGCGTTTTTGCCGTCGGCGGCGGGATTGTCCTCGCGTTGCACGCGGGTGATGGCGATATCGTTGGGTCGCACCAGCTCGTCCGCGTCGTCCACGAGCGCGGCGCGCACCCGGCGGCCTGCGGGCGTGAGCAGTTCCACCGGGCCCTGGCCGCAGGGCGCCAGGTGGCGGTCGCCCCATTGCATCAGGCCCACGATCACGGGAATCAGCTCCACCGCGGCGCGGGTAGGGCGATATTCGAAGCGCTCCCGCTCGCCTGGCTCGCGGTAGCTGACCTTGCGCAGGATGCCGGCCTCGCTCAGCGTCTTGAGCCGCGCGGAGAGCACGGCGGGCGAGCACTGCAGGCGTTCGAGGAAGTCGTCGAAGCGGCGGATGCCGTGAAACACGTCACGCAAGATCAGGATCGTCCACTTCTCGCCGACAAGGCCGAGCGTGGCAGCGATCGAACAGTTCTGGAGTTCTTCGGCATTGAGGCGCATGGGACCAGCATAGCAGCCTGACTTCATTTGCAAAAGTCAGGGTATAGCCTATACTCCTAACTACGAAAACTGTAGTCAGGAGCCGGTGATGCCGTCGTCACAAGATTCGAATGCCCACGCCGGCTGCCCGGAATGCGCGCAAGCCTGGATGCTGGCCGGGGGCGAACGGGTCGTGGTGCGCGCCGTGCGCGCGGCCGACGCGGAGCGCGAGCGCGCCTTCGTCCAGGCCCTGTCGCGTGAAAGCCGTTACTACCGCTTCCTGACCGGCGGGCGCATTTCGGACGAGGTGATCAGCCGTTTTGTCGAGAACGATGCCGGCCTGGCGCTGGTGGTGACGGCGCAAATCGATGGCGCGCCCGTGATCGTGGCCAACGGCAATTACGTGGTGACGCACGGCGGGGTGGCTGAGTTCGCCGTGGCGGTGGCCGACGACTGGCAGGGCAAGGGCCTGGGCCGCCGGCTGATCTCGCGCCTGCGTGATGCCGCCGCTGCCGCGGGCCTGCGCCTGCTGCGTGGCGACGTGCTCAGCGAGAACCGCCGCATGCTGGCGCTGATGCGCGAATTCGGCTTCTCCAGCCGGCGCAACCCTGAAGACAATCTGCTGCACGAGGTGAGCCTGGTGCTGCGCGCCTCTGTCTTCACGGACGCGGTGCCCGCCACCGCCCGCGCGGCGGACTGAATTCCCGGCCTAGGCTTCGGCGGTGCCGCGCTTGCGCGTGCCAGCCGTGGCGGTGCAGCCCACCGATGCGATGATGATGCTGGCGATGGCCAGCCATTGCTGCGTGTTCAGTGTCTCGTGCAGGAACACCAGCCCGGCCAGCGCGCCCATCGCCGGCTCCATGCTCAGCAGGATGCCGAAGGTCCGGCGAGGCAGGCGCTTGAGCGCCACCATTTCCAGCGAATAGGGAATCGCGCTGGATAGCAGCCCCACCGCCAGCCCCGCCAGCAGCAGCGCGGGGCTGAACATGGCCGTGCCCGCATGCGCCAGCCCGAAGGGCAGCACCACCAGCGCCGCCATGGTCAGCCCCAGCGAGGTAGCCTGGCCACCGTGCGCATTGCCGGCCATCTGGCCGAAGATGATGTACAGCGCCCAGCCCACGCCCGCTGCCAGCGCATAGCCGATGCCCACCGGGTCCAGCACGGCCACGTTCTGCCCGAGCGGCAACAGCAGCAGCAAGCCTGCCACCGCAAAGGCAATCCAGAGAAAGTCGATGGCCCGCCGCGACGAGGACACCGCCACCGCCAGCGGCCCGGTGAACTCGACGGCGATCGCCAGCCCGAGCGGCACCGTGCGCAGCGACATATAGAACAGCAGGTTGGTCGCGCCCAGCGCCGCGCCATACAGTGCGATCACGCGCGCATTGGCCAGGCTCAGCGGCATCCGCCACGGACGCCACACGCACAGCAGGATCAAGGCCGAGAAACTCACGCGCAGCGCGGTGGTGCCCTGGGCGCCGAGCGCGGCGAACAGGCTCTTGGCAAACGAGGTACCGATGCAAAGCGATGCCATGGACCCGATCAGCGCCAGCACGGCGATCAGGGTTGCACTCTGTTTCAGGCGGTTCAGCGGCAATTGGGGCTCTCAGGCGGGGGAGGTGCCGGCAGCTTGCGGCGCCGGCGAGCCCAGCATCTTGAACGATCTGGCGGCGAATGGCTAGGCCGCCGGTGCGCGGGCATCCCGCGTGGTGGTCATGCGGCGCAGCTATCCGGCCGCGCGCGGCTTCGATCTGGCGCATCCGCATGTGCTGGTGTCGGGCCGCGGCGATATCCACTGCCCGCTCGACGATGCGCTGGCGGCACGGGGCGTGGCGCGGCGCAGAAAAAGGGCCCGGGCGCCGCATCGTGGATGCCAACGATGATCCTTGGCAGCTTGCCCAAACGCTGATCCGGGAGCCGGCAGGCGTGCAACAGGATGCTTTGGCGCGGCGCGAGGTTTGCAGCGGGCCCAAGCGCTGTCTATGGTGGTGGAGGGCGCCGGCCCGGCTCGCCGGCGCGCCGGCATGCGCCAGGTTCGCATCCGTTCGCATCCGCTCGCATTCGCTCGCAACCGTTCCGTCTCCAGGAGAACCAGCATGGCATCGTCCGCTTCCCCCCGACGCGTCGTGATCACCGGCGCGGCCGGCGCGCTCGGCCGCGCCGTCACCGAGGCGTTCGCCGACGAAGGGGCGCGCCTGGCCCTGATCGACCGCGACGCCGAAGCCTTGCGAGCCCATGCGCCGGTGGCGCAGGCCGCCGACTGGCACTTGCTGCTGGCAGCCGACGTCACCTCGCCGGACAGCATGGCCGAAGCCGCGCGCGGCATTCTCGATGCCTTCGGCGGCATCGATGTCCTGGTCCACGTGGCCGGCGGCTTCGAGATGGGCGAGCCCACGCACGCGCTGAGCCGCGAGTCGTGGCTGCGCATGATGGACCTCAACGCATGGTCGCTGGTCGCGGTGACGCAGCACTTCATTCCCGCCATGCTCGCGCAGCACGCCGGCAAGGTCGTCGCCGTCTCGGCCCGGGGCGCGGTGCACGGCACCGCCGCGATGGGCGCCTACGCTGCCTCCAAGAGCGCGCTGCAGCGCCTGGTGGAAAGCCTGTCGCACGAAGTCCGGCAGGCCGGCATCAACGTCAACAGCATCGCGCCGAGCATGCTCGACACGCCCGCCAACCGGCGCGCCATGCCACATGCCGATACGGCGGCCTGGGTATCGACCGCAGCGGCGGCTCGCGCGGTAGCTTACCTGGCGTCTGACGGCGCGCAGGCCATCCATGGCCAGCATCTGGTGCTGGATGGGTTGAGCTGAAGCGGCGGCATCCCCGTCTGCGCCCTGGCACGGTGGCGCACGCAAAGCCTCATTTGCGCCCGGTCGCCGCGATACCCGCAGCGGGCCTCCCGCCGGCGTCTACCGCCGCGCCTGCGCACGGCTACGCGCGCCCGCGCCGCGCCAGTGGCAGCGTCGCCAGCCGCGCCAGCACCACGGCGCGCATGCCTTCCGGTGCCGGCAGCGAGTCCAGCAAGGCCGGCCAGCGCTCATGCGCCATGGCGACCGCGTCTTTCACCGCGGCGGTGGCGATGCGCTCGGCGATCCTGGCTTCGCGCGCGAAGTCGCGGTAGGTCTGCAGGGTCTGTTCGCGCTGCAGGCGGTCGATGGCGACGTTCTGGCCGAAGCCGGCAAAGCCGGGCAGGGCGGCCACGCTGACGATATCGTAGGCGGGAGACAACTCGGGGGCGACGCCGTTGCGGTAGAGGAAGGAGAAATTCTTCAGGTGGGCGTCGCTGTTGCCAAGCAGCGTGTTGACGGCCTGGCGGATGAAGAACTGGCGTACGTCCTCGATGCCCCGCACGCTAAGCCGTTCCAGCAGTTGCACCAGCGCGGCGTAGGCATCGTGGCCGGCGTATTTGCGGCTGGGCATGCGCGTCAGCAGCTGGCAGCCGTCCTCGGCGTGCACGCGGCCGCCCGGCTCGCGGTCGAAGCGGTCCACGGCGAGGAAATGCAGGTGCGCGCCGAGCGCCTCTGCCAGGCCGTCGACTTCGATGGCGGCCAGTGGCACGGGCCGGCAGGGCGCCACCGCCACGCCGGCGGCCTGCGCCAGCTGCATCGATACATATTCGTTGAAAATCTGGCTGTCGTCGTTGCGCGCGGGCAGCTTGGCGATCAGGTCGGAGAGGTGGCCGTGGGTGGGCAGCGTGTAGCGCTTGCCGGTGTGCGCGGTGGACAGCGCAAGCTTGTTCTGCACGCCCGAAACCGAGGCCGCGCCTTCGGTGGCGCCTTCGATCACGGCAATCTCGAGATTGTCTGCGCCGCCGGTCACGCCCACGGTGCGCACATGCTCCGGCAGCGCGTCGATGGGCGCCGGGCGCACCACCACCGCGCCGGGCAGGTCGTCGCCGGCGGCGGCCAGGATGCCGAAGTCGTCGCGGTCCTCCGCGTGCTGGCGGGTGGCTTCCAGGCGCTTGCGCAACTCGCTCTCGGGCAGCAGGCCCGCGAAGTAGGGCGGCAGTGCGCCGTTGGTGTTGTAAAGCGCCGGATGAAAAGGATTGGACAGTACCGTGGCGGTCAGCGCTTCGTTGCCCGGGAAGGTCAGCGACAGGCTCAGCGTGGGCCGCAGCGCATCGCCGCGGAACGCCTCGGCCGGCACGAAGCGGCAGGTACGCCCGACCTCGCACAAGTGTCCGCACAGCACACCGTGCAGATGCACTTCCAGATAGCGCGGCCGCAGTCCGGCACTCACGAATCCTGCTCCAGGAACATTTCCACGGAAGTCCTGGCCTCGCGGTCGGGGCCACTGTCCTTGCCCTCGAGCAGGCGCCGCACGGCCAGCAGATGCTCGCGCGGCACCAGCACCCATTCCGCATCGAGCGCCGCGCCCACCGCCGCCAGCGTGGAGGCGCGCACATCGTTCCTGCCACTGAGCGCCGTGGTCAGGTTCGATGGCGCCATGCCGATCAGCCGGGCGACGTCGACCAGCGACGCCTTGCGCGCGGCGCGGCGCGCCTGAAGTTGTTCATAGAATGATGCCATGACATAGTTATAGGCAAAAATATATGAAATAGCATAACAGATCGCTTGGTATAGCTATGATATCTCATAATATTTTTGTAAAAACTATGTCATGGCATATTGATGCAAGTGCCTTATTGTGCGCGACAGAGCACGTTACCTTTCCTGCCTCCCGCTCAGGCTGCGGCCTTGGCTGCCGCGTTTTCCGTCGCCTGTTCCGCCGCCTGTTCCGCCGCCTGTTCGCTGCGGTTCATCTGGGTGGCGTTGTAGTTGACGATGCGGCCGCTTTCCGGCTCCACGCCAATGCGGCCGGTGAGCGTTTCGAGCGGACGGCCGTATAGGTGGAAGTGCAGCGTGGGCGCATCGCCCACGACGTGGATGCTGTGGATGTCCTGCGCCAGGAAGCTGATCGGCGCGCCGGAACGCACGACCTGCTCGCGCTCGAGCACCAGGGTGGCGTGCCCGGGATCGCTGCCATCGTCGGTGCGGCGATAGACGCGGTTGAGTTCGTCGCCCTGCACGGCCACGATCACCGCCCAGGTGTCGTGGTTATGCGGGATGGTTTTCTTGCCGGGCACGATGGAGTTGAGGTAAAGCGCGGGCAACTGGCCTTCGCCGCTGAGGCGATAGCGTGTGGAGGTAGCAACGCCGTCGCCAGGCGGCGGAAAATCGGCGAAGCTGAACAGGTCTTGTCTCCCGGCCAGTTTCTGCAGGGCGTGGGTCACGCGCTCCAGCGTGGCGCGGTCCACATCATGGTGCGCTGTCAGTGCACGGACTTCGGCAAGGGTGGTGGCGATGGCGGCGTCGCGCTGGCTCTGTGTGGTCATGGGGGATCCTTGGTCGTGGCGAGGGCACCACTCTAAAGAGAGTGCGGCCGGCGCAGAAGGAACAATATCGCCGAAGCATATGCATTCTGCCGGGCCGCCTGGCTTGCGCGATTCTCCGCATGACCAATGGCGGAAACCTTCGTTGGCAACGCATCGGCGTGGCCCTTACAGTGGTCCGCTCGCCCGTGCGGCACCGTGCCATTCCTACTTGCCATGACCATCACCGACCTGACCCCGACCCTTGCCGACGACCTCGACGGCGGCAGCGCCGCCGCGCCCGCATCCATCCGCCAGCCGCTCATCAGCCCGGCGGCGCTCAAGGCCGCCATTGCCGGTGGCGGCGAACTGGCCGTGCTGGATGCGCGCGAAGAGGGCGCCTTCGCGCGCGAGCATTTGCTGTTCGCCGTGCCCGCGCCGCTGGGCCGGCTCGCGGTCCTGATCGACCGCCTGGTGCCGCGCCGTAGCACGCGCATCGTCGTCACCGACCTTGCCGAAGACATCGCCCACGCGGCGGCGGCCAGGCTGCTGCGTTTCGGCTACACCGACGTGTCGGTGCTCGCGGGCGGCACGCGTGGCTGGCAGGCCGCGGGCTACGAAGTGTTCAGCGGCACCAACGTGCCGAGCAAGGCGTTCGGCGAAGTTATCGAGCACGAGCTGCACACGCCGTGGATCACCGCCGAAGCGCTGCACCTGCACCAGCAGCGCGGCGACAACGTGGTGGTGGTGGACAGCCGCCCGCTCGCGGAATTCCAGAACATGAGCATTCCCGGCGCGGTGGATTGCCCCGGCGCCGAACTGGTCTACCGCATCGGCGAGATCGCGCCCGATCCCGAGACGCTGGTGGTGGTCAACTGCGCCGGCCGCACGCGCAGCATCGTCGGCGCGCAGACGCTGATCAATGCCGGCATTCCCAACCGCGTGGTGTCGCTCAAGGACGGCACCATGGCATGGCTGCTGGCCGGCTACCAGCTCGATCAGGGCCAGACCCGCTTCGCGCCGCAGCCAGGCGAGGCCGCGCAGGCCGCTGCGCGCGAGCGCGCCGCCCGCGTGGCTGAACGCGCCGGGGTGGGCCACATCGACGCGGCGCAGTTGGCCGCCTTCGAGCAACAGGCAGGGGAGCGCACGCTGTACCGCTTCGATGTGCGTTCGCCGGAGGAATACGCGGCCGGCCACCTGCCAGGCTGGCGCAGCGCGCCCGGCGGGCAGCTGGTGCAGGCTACCGACGCCTACGCCGGCACGCGGCGCGCCCGCATCGTGCTGGCCGACTGGGACGGCGTGCGCGCGCAGACCACGGCGGCATGGCTGGCCCAGTTCAGCGGGCACGAAGTCTTCCTGTTCCGTCCGGCGCCGCTGGCCCCGCGCGAAGCCGGGCCGGAACCGCTGCGGGTGCTGCGCACATCGGCGGCGGATGCACCGTGGATCGAAGCGGTTTCGCTGTCCGCGCTGCAGGCGCATGGCGGCGTGACGGTGGCGGACGTGGACAGCAGCCTGGCCTTCCGCCGCGGCCACGTGCCCGGCGCGTGGTTCACCACGCCGGAAAAGGTGGCACTGGTGCTGGAGCGGGCCGGCAGCGCCGACGTGGTCGTCATCACCTCCTCCGACGGCGTCCTGGCGCAGGCGGTTGCGGCAGAACTGCGGCGCACCAGCACGCGCGATGTGCGCGCACTGCTTGGCGGCAATGCACGCTGGCAGGCACTGGGTTTGCCCGTCGAGCCTGCGCAGGCCGGCTCGGCCGCCGCGGCGCGCGTGCTGAGCGGGGATGAAGATGCCTGGTATAGCGCTTACGCGTACGAGGACGAAGTCCGCCGCAAGGCCGAGATGCATGCCTACCTGAACTGGGAGATCGGGCTGGTGGACCAGCTCGAGCGCGATGGCGACCTGCCGGTGAACCTGGTCGACTATCGCGGGGTGTGAGAGCTCGCGACGTGGGCCGCGTCGAATGCCTGTCCCCTTTTCCCATGTAGAGCCATGTAGAGCCATGTGGCGCCATGCAGCGCCATGCAGCGGGAGAGGGGGCGCTACACGCGGCAAGCCTGCTTCATCGGCAGCCGGGCGCACCGGCCAGGCCGGCTGACCAAGCTCACCGCAACGAAATCCCCGAACTCGCGATCGCCGCCGCATACCTCGGCAGGTCCTTCGACAGCGTCGCATCCAGTTCCTGCGCGGTCGATCCCACCACGACGTAGCCCGCCTCTTCGAGCTGGCTGCGGGTCGCGGGCACATTGAGCACCGCCGCCACGTCGCGGCTGATGCGGTCCACCACCGGCGTGGGCGTGGCGGCCGGCGCGATCAGGCCTTGCCAGCTTTCCACGGCGAAACCGGTGGCCCCTGCCTCGGCCATGGTGGGCACCTGCGGCAAGGCCTTCGAGCGATAGGGCGTGGTCACCGCGAGTGCGGTGAGGCGGCCTGCGCGCACATAGTCAGTGACGGCGGCGAGCGTGATGAGGGTGGCGTCGATATGGCCGCCGAGCAGGTCCACCGTGGCAGGCGCGCCGCCCGCATACGGGATGTAGTTGACCTTGATGCCGGCCTGGCGCGACAGCATCGCGTGCGCGACATGGGCGATGCCGCCGTTGCCGGGCAGGCCGAGTGTCACTTCGCCGGGCTTCTTGCGCGCCAGCGCCAGGTAGTCCTGGAAGGTGCGCACGCCCAGGTCGGGGCGCGTCACCAGGATCTGCGGATTGACCACCGCCTTGCTCACGCCGCGAAAGGCGTGGCCGGTGTCGTAAGGCAGCGTCTTGAACAGCGACGCGTTGAGCGTCACGCCCTCGCCGCCAAGCAGCAGCGTATAGCCATCCGCCTTTGCCCTTGCGACCTGCGCGGCGCCCAGGGTGCCGCTGGCGCCCACCACGTTTTCCACCACCACCGGCTGGCCCCATTTTTCGCTCAGCTTGAGCGCCAGCGTGCGCGCCAGCTTGTCGGCACTACCGCCGGCGGAGACTGGCACCACGATGCGCACGGGGCGCGCCGGGAAGGATTCGGCAGCGTCCGCCGGAGCCGCGTGGGCGTGGAGCAGGAATGGGGTGCCGACGACGGCGGCGGCGCCAAGGCTCGATAGGGTGCGCAGGAGAGTGCGGCGTTGCATGGTGATGTTGCCCGGATGTTGCCCGGCGATTTACCGGGGAAGGTGCTGCGAAGAGAGGAGGGACAGCTTATGAATGCACCCGGGCGCGGCCAACGAATCTTTCCGCGCATGGTTATGCGGCGCTGCGCCGCCCCCGCGCTGCGCGCGCGCCATCGCAGATGCAACGCGCGCTGCATAACGATGGCTTCTTTTATTCGTTCCGTGGCGGCCCGCGCTTGCGTACAGTCTGTCGACCGCGCTGGCCGGCAAGTACCCGCCAGCGCGACGCACGACATCAACCCGAACATCCCGAACATCCCGGAAAACGCGAACACACCATGACACGCACCGCTTCGCCGCGCCCTCCGCGCCCGCTTCGCCGCCTTGCCTTTGCCGCCGCCTTCCTGGCCGGCACCTTCGTTGCCGGCGCGGCGCATGCCGACGCCACGCTCGACAAGATCCGCCAGCGCGGCAAGATCGTGGTCGGCATCATGCTGTCCGGCAGTGCCTTCGGCTCGATCGATCCCGCCACGCAGAAGCCGGTCGGCTTCAACGCGGATCTGGCGCAGGACCTTGCAAAGCAGCTCAACGTGGAGCTGGAAACCGTGCAGGTCCAGCCGTCGAACCGTGTGCAGTTCCTCCAGCAGGGCAAGGTCGACGTGCTGATCGCAGCAATGGAGTACAACGCCGAGCGCGGCGAGCAGCTTGGCCACGTGCCCACGCCGTACTACCGCGTCGGCGGCGCCGTGATCGTGCCCAAGCAAAGCGATATCCGCCGCTGGGAAGACCTCAGGGGCAAGACCGTGTGCATCTCGCAGGGCAGCAGCTATACGCGCCCGGTGCAGGTGGAATACGGCGCCATCCCGAAAGGCTTCAAGGGGTCTTCGGAGTCCCTGCTGGCACTGCGCGGCGACAACTGCGCCGGCGCCGTGCACGACAACACGCTGCTGCAGCCGCTGGTGCGCGGCAATCCCGAATGGCAGAACTACCGCATCGTGCTGCCCGAGCTGAATCCCGCGCCCACGGTGATCTGGACGCGCAAGGGCGAGCAGGACACCATCCAGGCCATCGACCGCGTGGTGCAGACCTGGCACCGTACCGGCTGGCTGATCAATACGGAGAAGAAGGCTGGCATCCAGCCGGCCTCGCCGGCGCTCAGCGAACTGCACGACAAGTTCAAGGGCGGCCGCTCCTGATGGATGCCGTCATCGCCGCGCTGATCGACGGCGGTCGCCATATCGGACTGAACTACGCGTTCCTGGCCGATGCCTATGACCGCAGCGCCTTCGTGCACGGCGCCTGGGTCACGGTGCAGCTGGTGCTGTGCACGCTCGCCGGCAGCCTGCTGGCGGGCGTGGCCATGGCGGCCTTGCTGACCTCGCGCAGGCCGCTGGTGGCCGGCGCCACGCGCGCCTTCGTCGAGGTCACGCGCAATACGCCGACGCTGGTGCAGCTTTACTGCGCCTTCCTGGTGCTCAATATGCTGATCACCCATGCCTTGCAGGATGCGCAGCGCAGCAACCCGCTCACGCCGTTCCTGTGGGTGGTGGTGGTGCTTTCGCTGCACAAGGGTGTGTTCCATGCCGAGGCCCTGCGCGCCGGTATCGAAGCGGTGCCCAAGGTCACGCTGGAGGCGGCGGCATCGCTGGGTTTCGACCGACGCACCTTGCTGTGGCGCGTGCAGCTGCCGCTGGCGGCGCGTTTTGCGCTGCCGGCGCTGGTCAACAACTCGGTGGAGCTGGTCAAGGCCACGGCGGTGGCATCGGCCATCGCGGTGGGCGACATCACCTACGCCTCGATCATGATCTGGACCCAGCGCGACAACGTGCTGGAACTGATGGTGCTGTTGCTGCTGTTCTTTGGCGTGCTGACCTGGGTGGTCAGCCAGGCCGGCAACTGGCTCGAACTCCGACTGAGGATGCCCGGCTATGGCAACCGTTGATTCCGGCCTGCCGCGCGCCGGCATTGCCTGGCCGGGCGCGCGCCGCTTCGCCGGCCTGCTGTGGCTGCTGCCGCTGGCGGCGCTGGCGCTGGCGGCCAGCCGCCATCCCGACCTGGCGCGCGCGCTGGCCAGCGCGTGGCAGTGGTCGCCGGCGCTGGTGCGCGGCTTCCTGGTCAATATCGGCGTCAGCGTACTGGCGATCGCGCTGGGCACGGCCGCAGGGCTGCTGGTGGGCGCGCTGCGGCTGTCGCCGGCGAGGCTGCTGTCGCGGCCCGCACAGCTCTATGTGCAGGTGTTCCGCAACGCGCCGTGGCTGGTGCTGATCTATTTCGCCACCTACGTCTTCCCGTTCGAGCTGAACCTCGGCCGGCATATCGTGCCGTTCCCGGACTGGCTCAAGGTGGTGGTGGGGCTGGCGCTGCCGGCCAGCGCCAATGTGGCCGAGGTGCTGCGCGGCGCGGTGCAGTCGATCCCGCTCACGCAGTGGGAGGCCGCCAGCTCGATGGCGTTCTCGCGCCGCCAGATCCTGCGGCTGGTGATCGTGCCGCAGTGCGTGCGGCGGATGTTGCCGCCCTGGATGAACCTGTATGCCACCCTGACCATGGGTACCGCCCTGGCGTCGCTGGTGGGCGTGCACGACCTGCTCGACACCGCGCAGATCGCCAGCAATACCGTCAACCAGACCGCCTTCACCGTGCTGATCTACTTCGTCGTGATGGCGATGTTCTTTGCCTGGTGCTACCCGATTTCGCGCTTCACCCGTTTCCTGGAACAAAAACATGCTGTTGCCTGAACATGCCGACGGCCCATCGCTGGCCGCGTCGCCCGTGCCGGCCGCGCCGCTGGTTTCCCTGCGCGACGTGCATCTGTCCTTCGGCGGCAATGCGGTGCTCAAGGGCATCGACCTCGACGTGCAGCGCGGGCAGGCGGTGTCCATCATCGGGCCGTCCGGCTCTGGCAAGTCCACCATCCTGCGCTGCATCACCGGCTTGCTCGAGCCGCAGCAGGGCAGCGTCACCGTGGGTGACGTGGCGGTGCGCGAATTGCGCAGTGAGGCCGGGCGCATCGCGCTGCGCAAGCGCGTGGGCTTCGTCTTCCAGCAATACAACCTGTTCCCGCACCTGACCGTGCTGCAGAACCTCACCATTGCGCCGCTGCGCGTGCTGGGGCGCGGCCGCGCGCAGGCCGAGGCCACCGCCATCGAGCTGCTGCGCAAGGTGCGCCTGGCCGACAAGGCATCGGCCTATCCCGGCGAGCTGTCCGGCGGCCAGCAGCAGCGCGTGGCGATTGCCCGCGCGCTGGCGATGGAGCCGGAGCTGATCCTGTTCGACGAAGTCACCTCGGCGCTCGACCCGGAGACCGTGGGCGAGGTCCTGACTGTCATCGGCGACCTGGTGGACGAGGGCCTGACCTGCCTGCTGGTGACGCACGAGATGCGCTTTGCCGAGGAGATCAGCGACGAGGTGTATTTCACCGAGGGCGGCCTGATCGTCGAGCACGGCCCGGCGCGCCGCATCTTCAGCCAGCCGGCCAGCGACCGCACGCGCGCCTTCCTCAACCGCGCGCTCGGCGCCCAGGCGCGCCCGCCCGCCGATCCTTTTGTCGCCAGCTTCGACAAGCTGCGCTTTGCCATCTGAACACTCTCACCCGCCTCCCTAACTGATCATCATGAGCCACCATCGCGATACCCAGCTGATCCACGCCGGCACGCCGCCGTTCACCGACGGCCACGGGCCGGTCAACGTGCCGGTGGTGCGCGCCAGCACCGTGCGCTTCGAGAACAGCGCCGCCTATGACGAAATCCGCGCGCGCCATGCGCGCGGCGAGCGCGTCAGCTCCTACGGGCGCCAGGGCATGGACACGCACCGCGCGCTGGAGGATGCGCTGGCGGCGCTCGAAGGCGGCAGCCACACCTTCCTGGCGCCGTCCGGGCTGGCGGCGATCTCGCTGGTGTTCGTGGCGCTGCTGTCGCCGGGCGATCACGCGCTGGTGGCGGACAGCGTCTATGCGCCGGTGCGTCGGCTGGATCAATCGCTGCTGCGCCGCCTGGGCATCGAGCTGACCTATTTCTCGCCGTCGCACGACGATGTCGAGGCACTGATCCGCCCCAATACGCGGCTGCTATACGTGGAGTCGCCCAGCTCGCTGCTCTACGAGGTGCTCGACCTGCCGCGCCTGGCGCAGATCGCGCAGCGCCGCGGCGTGCTGGTGGCCACCGACAATACCTGGGCCTCGGGGCATCTGCTGCAGCCGCTGGTGCTGGGCGTGGATATCTCGATCCTGGCGTCGACCAAGTACGTCAGCGGCCATTCGGACCTGATGCAGGGCGCGGTGGTGGTGAAGGACGCGGCGCTGGCACGCCGTATCGCCGAGACCTACGACGGCTTCGGCCTGGCCATCAGCGCCGACGATGCCTACCTGGCGCTGCGCGGCATCCGCACCCTGGCGGTGCGCCTGGCCCAGCACGAGCGCAACGCGCTGGCGGTGGCGCAGTACCTGGAAACCCACGGGGCCGTGGGCCGCGTGTTCTATCCCGCGCTGCCGTCCGACCCGGGCCATGCGCTGTGGCGGCGCGATTTCTCGGGCGCTAACGGGCTGGTGTCGTTCACGCTGCCGGGAGCCGATGCGGCGTCGGCGAACGCGCTGGTGGATGCGCTCGGCCTGTTCGGGCTGGGCGCGTCATGGGGGGGCTACGAAAGCCTGGTGCAGGTGGCGGCGCCGGAGCGCCTGGCCGAGCATTCATACTGGCGCGGCACGGAACCGGTGATCCGGCTGCATGTGGGGCTGGAGGCGGTGGAGGATCTCATCGCGGATCTGGCGCAGGGACTGGCGGCGGCGCAAGGCCTGCCGGCGCGGCCGCTCAAGGTGGCCTGACCGGCCTGAGCGCCCTGGCGATGCATTGCGCAGCGCCGTGGTCGATACGGTCAAAAAGAGAAGCGGGCACGGGTGTCGCCCGCTTCCAAAGAAGCCAGTGTCATCGTGCACTGGCCTCCAGTACGCTTTCGTGTGCTTTCGCGTGCTTTCGCGTGCTTTCCTGTGCTTTCCTGTGGCAGGGGAGCGGCGCGGGCGCATCCGGCCCGCGCAGTCGCACCAAGTGGCGCCCGGATGGCGCCCAGGTTGCGCTCAGATGGCCCAGCCCCCTGCGTAGAACACCGCCAGCGCCAGCGCAATGCCCACCGTGCCGACGTTCAGCTTGCGGAACTCGCCGGCCACGATGCGGCCGATCACCAGGGTGCAGAAGCCCAGCATGATGCCGGTGACGATATTGCACGTCAGCACGATGAAGACCGCGCATACCAGGCCGGCCATGGCGTCGACCAAATCGTCCATATGCAGCTTGCTGACGCTGCTGAGCATCAGCAGGCCAACGTACATCAGCGCGGGCGCGGTGGCGTAGGACGGCACCAGCGCCGCCAGCGGCGAGAAGAAGATCACCGCCAGGAACAACAGGCCGACCACCACGGCGGCGAGGCCCGTCTTGGCGCCGGCTGCCACGCCCACGCTCGATTCGATGTAGGCCGCGGCGGGCGCACCGCCGAAGACCGCCGAGAAGATCGAGCTGAGCGAGTCGGTGGTGAGCGCGCGCCCGCCGTTGGGGATCTGGCCTTTCTCGTCGAGCTGGCCGGCCTGTCCGGCCACGGCACGGATGGTGCCCGTGGCATCGAACACGGCCGTCATCACCAGGGCCAGTACGCTGGGCAGCACGGCCAGCGACAAGGCACCCTTGATGTCCATCGCGCCGATCAGCGAGGCATGGCCGGGCGCGCTCAGCGCGGGAAGCGCGAACACGCCTGCGAACTTCACTGCGGGGTCGAAGGCCAGGCCCAGCGCGGAGATGGCGACGATCACCAGCAGGATGCCGCCCGGCACGCGGCGGCGCTCCAGCCCGAAGATGGCGGCCAGCCCGAGGATCGACATCACCACCGGGAACGCCGTGATCTTGCCCAGTGAAACCGGCAGGCCGGCGCCGGCATTCTTGACCACCAGCCCGACTTCGCTCGAGGCGATCAGCAGCAGGAACAGGCCGATGCCGATGCCCGTGCCGTGCGCCACGCCGGCCGGCAGGTTGCGCAGGATCCAGGAGCGCACGCCGGTGACGGAGATGGCGGTGAACACCAAGCCCATCAGGAAGATCGCGCCGAGCGCCACGGCGGGCGAAAGGCCCTGGCCCAGCACCAGCCCGAAGGCGGTGAACGCGGTCAGCGAGATGGCGCAGCCGATGGCGATCGGCAGTCGCGCCCACATACCCATCAGCAGCGAGCCGAAGGCCGCGGTCAGGCATACCGCGACGAACACGGCGCTGGTGTCGAATCCCGCCTTGCCGAGCATGCCCGGCACCATGAAGACGGAATACACCATGGCCATGAAGGTGGTCACGCCAGCCACGGCTTCGCGGCGGCCGGTGCTGCCGCGCGCGCTGATCTGGAAGTATCTGTCGAGAAATCCTTTGACCTCGATGGCTTCGATCGCATCGATCGCGTCGATGGCCTTGGCTTCGAGGGCGTCGGTGCCGGGGGCGGCGGCACGGCCGGGGAACGGCTGCTCAAGCATGGCGGAGTGTCTCCTTTGTGGTGCGCTGGGGCGGTGGCTCTGCCACTCGCACCCAGGCTGTCTCGCTTTATCTTTGTCGTTGCCGGGCAGGCAGGAAGACGTGCACAAGCCGGGGCTGCCTGTGTCGCGTGCTGCACTGCGTTGCCTGCGGTACGCCGATGCCGGCCACTTGTTCGCCACTCCGTGCTGGCCGAAGTGGTCCGGCATGGCGAAGACTAAGGGAGGCGCGGCGCTTTCCCATAATCGGCCGCGCATGGCGGGCATTGCGATTCTTGTATGAGGGAGGTGTGTGCCGTGCGGGGAAGCGGCGGTGTGCGGTGGCGGCGTCGTTGGCGCGTGTTGCCTCCCCCTCTCCGGCTTCACGGGAGAGGGGGGCGGGCCGCTTGCGATATGGGCGCGGCCGGCAATCTGGCGCGCCGGTTTGCTCAGGTACCTGCGAACTCGGCGAGCAGGGCCTCGCGATGCTGGTCTAGCCTGGGCGCGGGGGCGAAGCCGCCCCGTGGCAGGCCGGTGCCGACCTTGACCGGGTTGCCCGCCAGCGTGATCGGGCGCCCCGCGCCGATGCTCGCCTCCAGCAGCATGCCGCGGGCCTGCACGTGCGGGTCGCGCACGATGTCGGCCACGCTTTGCAGCGGCCCGTGCGGCACACCGGCGGCTTCCAGCCGCTCAGACCAGGTTGCGGTGTCGGCATGCGCCAGGCATGCCTCGAGGCCCGCCTTCAGCTCGGCGTGATGCTGGTTGCGTGCCGCCACCGTGGCGAAGCGCGGATCGGCGGCCAGCGCCGCGTCGCCGAGCGCGGCGCAGAGTTTCTGGAACAGGTTGTCGTTGCCGGCGGCGATGACGATGAAGCCATCGCCGCTCTTGAACATGTCGAAGGGGGTGATGGACGGGTGGCGCGTGCCCAGCGGCGCGGGCACGGCGCCCGTGGCCGCGTGGCGCGCGATGGCATTCTCCAGCAGCGCCACCTGGCAGTCGAGCATGCCGATATCCACGCGCTCGCCCAGCCCGGTGCGGCTGCGCTTGAGCAGCGCCGACTGGATGCCGATGGCCGCATACAGTCCCGCGCCGAGGTCGCCGATGGACACGCCCACGCGCACCGGGTTGCCGGCGGTTTCCCCGGTCACGCTCATCAGGCCGCCCATGGCCTGCACCACCATGTCGTAGGCAGGGCGGTCGCGGTAGGGGCCGGTCTGGCCGAAGCCCGAGATCGACGCGTAGACCAGGCGCGGGTTGGCCGCGTGCAGCGCTTCCCAGGTGAAGCCAAGCTTCTCCATCACGCCTGCGCGGAAGTTTTCCACCAGTACATCGGCGCCGGCGATCATGGCGCTCAGCACGGCGCGGTCGCGCGGCGACTTGAGGTCGAGCGCGATCGATTCCTTGTTGCGGTTGACCGAGGCGAAGTAAGCCGACTCGCCGTCGACGAAGGGCCCCACATGCCGGGAGTCGTCGCCGCCCTCGGGGTTCTCGATCTTGATCACGCGCGCGCCGAGGTCGGCCAGCATCATGGTGCAGTAGGGCCCGGCCAGCACGCGGGTCAGGTCCACTACGGTAAAGCCCGCGAGCGGGAGGTCTGCGGCATTGCGATTCATGGCGATCCTTTTGAAGAAACTCAGTCGATGCGGGCGCCGCTGCTCAGCGTCAGTTCGGTCACGGTCTTGCCTTCGCGCAGCGCGAACTGCTTGAATTCCGCCGGCGACGCGGATGGCGAGACCTCTTCGCCGCGGCTTGCGAGCCGCGCGCGCAACTCGGGCCTGGAGAGCGCCTTTGCCGAGGCCGCGAACAGCTTCTCGATCACGGCGGGCGGGGTCTGCGCCGGCGCGAACAGGCCGTACCAGTTGGTCACGTCGTAGCCCTTGATGCCGGCTTCCGCGATGGTGGGATAGTTGGGCAGCACGGGTGAGCGCCTGGCCGACGTCACCGCGATGCCGACGACCTTGCCGGTATCGATGACGGCCTGCACCGATGCCGGCGTGGCGAAGGTGAACTGCGCATCGCCGGCGGCTACCGCCTGTGCCGACGGCGCGCCGCCCTTGTAGGGCACGTGGGTGAGTTGCACGTCGGCCAGCCTGGCGAACTGCACGCCGGCCAGGTGCGTGATCACGCCATTGCCCGACGACGAATAGTTGAGCGAGCCGGGATGCTGCCGGGCCCTTGCCAGCAGGTCTCGCACGCTGCCGATGCCGGACGCCTTGTTGGCCGCGAGCAGCAGCGGCGATACGGTCAGCCGCGTGACCGGCGCGAAGTCCGCGGGCTCGTAGCGGATGTTCTTGTACAGCACCTTGTCGCCGCCCATCACGCTGGCGGTGGCGATATACAGCGTGTAGCCGTCGGGCGGCGCCTTGGCGACCGCCTCCGCGGCGATCGTGGTGCCGGCACCGGGCTTGTTGTCGATGATGACCGGCTGGCCCAGCTCCTTCGACAGGGCATCGCCGTACAGTCGCGCCACATTGTCGGCGCCGCCGCCGGCGGGAAAGCCGATCACGATGCGCACGGGCCTGGACGGGAATGCGTCCGACGCCAGCGCGGGGCCGGCCAGCGAGAAGGCCATCAGGAACAGCAAGGTCGGGTGCCGCTTGGTCATGCTTGTCTCCGGTGTTGTTGTATGTTCCGTGCGCCGCGCGCGTTGACGCATGCGCGGGCGACTACCTGCCCGTGAACACGGGCGGCCGCTTCTCGCGCCACGCGGCTGCGCCTTCGCGCAGGTCCGCCGATGCCTCGGCGTGTGCGATCGCGTGTGCGAGCGCCGCCACGTCGAGCGCGCCGCGCGCGATCTGGTTCAGCGCCTGTTTCATGCCCAGCAGCGCGAGGGGTGCCATGCCGGCGAGCGTGGCGCTGAGTTCGTCCACGCGCGGCGCCAGCGCGTCGGCGGCGACGATTTCGGTCAGGAAGCCGGTTGCGAGCATCTCGTCGGCATCGAGGCGCGCGGCAGTCAGGAACAGGCGCTTGGCGGTATCCACGCCGAGCCGGCTCACATAGCGCTCCAGGCCGCCGCGGTAGAAGTGCAGGCCAAGCCTGGCGGCGGGCATGAACATGTCGCAATGGGGCACGCCGATGCGGAAGTCGCAGGCCAGGCAGAGATCGGTGGCGCCGCCGTACACGCCGCCGTTGACCGCGGCGATGGTGATGGGGCGCGCGGCTTCGATCAGGTCGATCAGCTCGCCGAAGGCCGGCGCGCCGGCGGTGTCGGCCCTGCCGAGCGAACCGATGTCGTAGCCACTGCAGAAGTACTTGCCGGTGCCCGTGAAGCGCAGCACCAGGACATTCTCCATCGCGTTGACGGAGTTGATATGCTCGCGCAATACCTGCAGATCGTGCGGATTCAGTCGATTGGCCACTTCCGGACGGTCAAGAGTGATTGTCGCTACGCTTTTTTCGATGCGGAGCCGCGGTTCGCCGTGGATTTGCATATAAGATCGTTGTTTAGATATATTGAAACTGATTCTAGATATGCCCAAAGAACCGTCAAATCGAGGTTTACCCGTGCAGTCGCTCCAGGACCGCGTCCGCGAGGCCATCGAAGCGCAGATCCACGCCGGCACGCTCAAGCCCGGTTCCCAGCTCGACGAGCGCGCCCTGGCCGAGCAGTTCGACAGTTCGCGCACCCCGGTGAGGGAGGCTTTGCTGATGCTGGCGGCGCAGGGCCTGGTGACGATCGCCCCGCGCGCCGGCATCTTCGTGCACAAGCCCACGGTGGCCGAACTGGTGGCCATGTTCGAGACGCTGGCCGAGATGGAGGGCGTGGTGGCGCGGCTGGCCACGCAGCGCATCACCGAGGCGGGCAGGGCGGCGCTGTCGGCCGCCTTCGAGCAAGGGCGCGGGTATGTCGAGGCGGCCGACACGCCGGGCTATGTGGAGGCCAACCGCGAGTTCCACGACGTGCTCTACCACGCCTGCGCCAACCCTTACCTGGCCGAGCAGATCCGCATGCTGCGCCGGCGCCTGGCGATCTACTGGCGCCAGCGCGGGCTGATCAACGCGGCGCGCGTACCGAGCTCCTTCCAGGAGCACGGCGTGATCGTGGCCGCCGTGCTGGCGGGCGATGCGGACGCGGCCGCGGCCGCCATGCGCGCGCATATCTCCGCAGGCGGCAAGGCGATTGCAGACCTGGTGCTGCTGGCGCAGGACGCATACGACGAGGCTACCGCGCCGCAGCACGCGCTGCGCTGACAACTGGTAGCATCGCAGGGAGCTTGCCGGGCTGCACCCGTGCCGCCCGGTGCCGTCTTCAACGCAGTTTTCCCGGATGTCCCGCTCCGTGTCCGACGACTTCTACTTCTACGAACCCGCGCGCGGGCATGGCCTGCCGCACGATCCCTTCAACGCCATCGTCGGGCCGCGCCCGATCGGCTGGATCTCGTCGCGCGCCGCCGATGGCGTCGTCAACCTCGCGCCGTACAGCTTCTTCAACGCCTTCAACTACACGCCGCCCATCGTGGGTTTCTCCAGCGTCGGCTACAAGGACAGCGTGCGCAATATCGAGCAGACCGGCGAGTTCTGCTGGAACCTCGCCACGCGCGCGCTGGCCGATCCCATGAACGCCAGCTGCGCAGCGGTGCCGCCCGAGGTGGACGAGTTCACGCTGGCCGGGCTGACGCCTGCCGCCTCGCGCGCGGTCGCGGTGCCCCGCGTGGCGGAAAGCCCGGTCTCTTTCGAGTGCAGGCTCACGCAGCTGATCCAGCTCCAAGGCGTCGATGGCCAGAAGGTGCCGACCTGGCTGGTATTGGGCGAAGTGGTGGGCGTGCACGTCGACAGGACGCTCCTGAAGGACGGCATCTACGACACGGCCGCGGCCCGGCCGATCCTGCGCGGCGGCGGGCCGGCAGACTACTTCGAGATCGGGCCCGAGGCGCTGTTCCGCATGCGCCGCCCGCGCTGAGGGCGGTCGGCAACCGCGGGCAGGCCTTGCTGCGATGCATCCCAATCTCTCCTTGACATACAGATCTGTCTACTCGAATAATGTAGACAGGTCTGTATCGATCCAGTGCCGACCCAGTGCCAACCGCCGCCAGATCCCGCTGCATCCCGCTGCATTGTTCCTTTGAGGAGAGAACCCATGTCGACCCCAGCCGAGTCCCGTCCGCCGTTTCCCCCGTTCACCCTTGAGTCCGCCATCCAGAAGGTGCGTGGCGCCGAAGACGGCTGGAACAGCCGCGACCCCCAGCGCGTGGCGCTGGCCTACACCGTCGACAGCGCCTGGCGCAACCGCGCCGAGTTCGTCAACGGGCGCGAGGCCATCGTCGGCTTCCTGGCACGCAAGTGGCAGAAGGAACTGGACTACCGGCTGATCAAGGAATTGTGGGCCTTCGAGGGCAACCGCATCGCCGTGCGCTTCGCCTACGAATGGCATGACGACTCGAACAACTGGTATCGCTCCTATGGCAACGAGAACTGGGAGTTCAACGAGGCCGGCCTGATGCAGCGCCGCTTCGCCTGCATAAACGATGCCCCGATCAAGGAAGCGGACCGCAAGTTCTTCTGGCCGCTGGGCCGCCGCCCGGACGATCACCCCAGCCTGAGCGATCTCGGCTTCTGACCGGCCATGCGGCGTGCGGCACGCGGCTTGATGCCCGCCGTGCCGCTGCCGCTGCCGTGATCCGACGGTGGCGGCGCCTTCCTCCTGCCCACTGTCTTGCCCCGCCTCGCTCGCGCAATGCCGGCCATGCGCGCGCGGCGTACCCGCGACGCAATTGCCGGCCAATGCAGCGGTGGTGCTGTGGTGATCGCGCAGATTGCGCCTGCGTAAGCGGAACTCGCGCAAAGCCTGCCGCGGGCGCTACGCGGCGAACTTGTCGACCAGGAAGTCCACGAACGCCCGCACGCGCGACGACATATGCCGCGCGTGCGGGTAGAGCAGCATGAAGGGCCGGGTGGCGCTGCCGAACTGCGGCAGTACCTCCATCAGCCTGCCGTCGCGCAGGTCCTGCTCCACCACGAAGCGGTAGGTCTGGAACAGCCCCGCGCCGCTGCGCGCCAGCGTGACGCCGCCCAGCACATCGTCCGAGCAGCTGTAGCCGCCGGTGGTGGCTACATCGACCATCTCGCCGCCTTCGCGGAACACCCACGGAATGTGCCGGCCGCTGCTGGGCAGCTCGAACTGGATGCAGTCGTGCGCCTGCAGCGCATCCAGCGAATCCGGCACGCCGGCCCGCGCCAGGTAGGCCGGCGCCGCCACCAGCACCAGTTCGGCGTCTTCGAGCTTGCGCGCGATCAGGTTGGAATCGTCGGGCGCGCGGCCGCGCACCGACAGGTCGAAGCCGTCGTCGGCGAAATCCACATTGCTGTTGCTGATGTGGGTCTCGATCTCCACTTGCGGGTAGCGCGCCCGGAACTCGGGCAGCACGGGCAGTACGCGATAGTGCGCGTAGGGGGTCGGCAGGCTGATGCGCAGCAGGCCGGCCGGGCTGGTGTGCCGGCCGGAGACCTGCCGCTCGGCATCCACCAGTTGCGCCAGCGCTCGGCGCGCCTGCTCGAAATAAGCGCGGCCTTCGTCGGTGAGCCGGATCTGCCGCGTGGTCCGCACGAACAGCCGCACGCCAAGCCTTCCTTCCAGCCGCGACACCGAGCGGCTGACCGCCGCTGGCGTGACGCTGGCCGCCACCGCCGCCGCCGTGAAGCTGCTCAGTTCCGCCGCCAGGCAGAACAGTTCTATGCTGCCCAGTTGCAGATCGTCGAATTGCCGTTTCATCTTGCGTGCAGTGTGCGGGCCATGACGTCGTCAGCCAGGCCGCCGATTGCCGTAGCCGGGCCCGGGCGCGCCGCAATGGTCGTGGTGGAAGGGAGTGCGCTCATGGGCTGGTCTTGTCGAATGCGGTCGTGCGAATGCTAGTGCGGATGCGGCGTGCTTCCAGCTTACTGCACGAGCCGGGCAGCAGTGTAGCGCGAGGCCATGCGCCGCGCATGTTGCGCCACGCGGACGGCAGCGGGAAACCTGGGCACTTCGTCACGGCTGGCCCGGGGGGCGCTCAGGACTCGGCCGGGGTGTTGGCCGCGGCGGTCCAGGCGCAGATAAAGGCATCCGCGATGGTGGTGGCCAGCTTTTCGCCGGCGGACCACTTCATGGTTTCGAGATGCAGGGGCACGGCCACGGCGCCGTGGATCGCCACCACGATGCTGTCCGTGGCCAGTTTCAGCGACATGGGATGGCGCGGCAGCGTGTCGAACACATCGCGTACCGCGCTTTGATAGAGCTGGTACGCGCGCATCGCCACATCCGAGCGGCCAAACGGCGTGCCGTCGCTGGTGCGCGGCACGGGCCGGCGCCGCGAGCCGGAGAACAGGATTTCGTACTGCTCGAAATGCGCGCGCCAGTGCTTGAGCATGGCCACCAGCAGCCGGCGCAGGCGTGTGGCCACCGCGGTCGCGCCGTTCGGCAGCGTCAAGCAGTCCGGGCTGGGCAGGGAGGGCTCCAGGTATGGCATCGAAGAGTACCTGGTGGTGAAGTATGTCTGCCTGGGCGGCCTGGCCGCGTAGCGGCCAGGCCGTACGCTGTTTCAGCCAGCGCCCGCGCCGAAGCGGCTCAGGCCTGCCACCGCCTCGGCCAGCTCCGCGCGCAGCACCGCGACCAGCTCCGCCGCTGGCAGGCCGCGCGACAGCTGCGCGGCCTGGCCGGCCCACTGCGCGGCGAAGGCGGCATTGCCGCGCGCCTTGGCCGCGGCATGGAGCGCCTTGCCGGCGTCGTAGACGATCGGGTAGGCCGGCAGCGGCGGGCAATCCTTCGCTTCGCCCAGTTCGGTCAGGCGGTTGACGAAGCCGCGCGCGGCGCGGCCGGAAATGGAGCGGGTCAGCGTGGTGCGGGTCGGCTCGCCTGCCAGCAGGGCGGCGCGGTAGGGCGCGTCCGCCGCGCTCTCCGGGCAGGACGCGAAGGCGGTGCCGAGCTGCGCCGCCTGCGCGCCCAGCGCCAGCGCGGCAGCAATGCCGGCGCCGTCCATGATGCCGCCGGCGGCCACCACCGGCAGCGAGGTGTTGCGCACCAGCAGTCGCACCAGCGCCAGCGTGCCGAGCTGCTCGTCACGGGCTTCGGGCTGGAACGCGCCGCGATGGCCGCCGGCTTCCCAGCCCTGCGCCACGATGGCGTGCACGCCGGCATCGGCCACCTGGCGGGCTTCCTCTACGCTGGTGGCGGTCGCCATCAGGTAGATGCCCGCATCGCGCAGCGCGGCGATCCAGGGCTGCGGCGGCAGGCCGAAATGGAAGCTCACCACGGCCGGCCGCTCTTCGAGCAGCATGGCGAACATGGCCTCGTCGGCCACGAAACTCTTGTAGATCTCGCGCAGGGTTGCCGGTGGCGTGGCGCCGAATTCGGCGAAGCTCGGCGCGAGATACGCCAGCCACTGCGCCTCGCGCGCGGCGTCTGCCACCGCGGGCGCGTGGCAGAACACATTGATATTGAACGGCCCGGTGGTCAGCGCACGGGTTTCCTGGATCAGCTTGCGGGCACCGCTGGCATCCGTGGCGCCAACGCCGAGCGAGCCCAGGCCGCCCGCGTTGGTGACGGCGGCGGCCAGCGCTGGCGTGTTGGTACCGGCCATGGGCGCCTGGATGATCGGCGCGACGATGCCGAGCCGGGATAGCAGGGAGTGTGGTTGCGCAGCGGCGGTGGGATGGTTCATGGAAGGACTCCTTCGGAAGCGGTGGTCATGCCCGCGTGCGGCATCTGGGCATCTACAGGAAAAGGACGACGGTGGCGGCCAGCAAGGCGGCCGCCGCGGCGGCAAGCGGGCCGGCGAAGCTGTGGCTGTGCGCCATCAGCGCGTCGGCCACCAGCGGCCCGGCTACCTGCCCCACGCCATAGGTGGCAGTCATGGCGGCCAGCAGGTTGAATTTCACGGCGTGGGCCACGCGCTTGGCCGCCGGCATGGCAATGGTGACGGTGCCGACA
This sequence comes from Cupriavidus sp. 05T41, assembly GCF_056396525.1. Taxonomy (NCBI): domain Bacteria; kingdom Pseudomonadati; phylum Pseudomonadota; class Betaproteobacteria; order Burkholderiales; family Burkholderiaceae; genus Cupriavidus; species Cupriavidus sp. 05T41. Next base: position 89,562 of record NZ_JBFTLQ010000011.1, on the reverse strand, counting down.
AAGGTGCCGCCGACCAGGAGCGCGCTGGCCAGGTAGGCCGGCGCGGAATGCCGCAGCGCCGGCAGGATCACGCCAACCGCCTGCACCAGCATGTTGAGGGCGAGCGCGCGCCGCGTGCCGAGGCGTTCATGCAAGGCGTGCCACAGGAAGCACGAGGGTGCCGCGCCGAGGCCGAAGACGGCCCAGACATGGATCGGATCGACATGGCCAAGCGCGTCGCGCACGAACAGCGGCAGATAGGTCGCGGTGACGATATAGCCGAAGCCGGCCAGGCCATAGCTGGCGAGCAGCGGCCACGGGCCCGGACCCGCGCCATTGCCGGCGGTGGCTTCGGCCGCGTCGGCCGCTTGCGCCGGTTGTGGCGTCACGGCTTTGCCGAGCTGGCGCCATGCCGGCAGCGACAGCACCGCCGAGCCGGCCGCGAGCACGGCCCACAGCAACGGGCTGTGCCAGCCGGCCAGGTTGCCGGCGGCGATGGCCTCGGCCGACAGCAGGATGCCGGCGCCCACGCCGGCGAACAGCAGCGGCGCGCCACGCGGGTCGCCCACCACCTGGAACAGCCACACCGAGGCGGCGACCAGGGAGATGGCGCTGAGGAATCCGGCAATGAAGCGCACGCCGATGATGAACCACGGCGCGGCGGGGAATGCCAGCGCGAGCAGGCACAAGGCGGTGCCGGCCAGGGCGATGCGGCACAGCATCGGCGTGGCGCGCGGCGAGATGCGGGTCACCGCAAGCGCGCCTGCCAGGTAGCCCGCATAGTTGGCGGAAGCGGCCAGTGAGCCGGCGCTGACGGTGAGCAGGCCGTCGCGCACCATGATCGGGTACATGCCCGTGAAGGCGAAGCGGCCAAAGCCCATGCCGACTGACAGCACCAGCGAGGCGGCCAGCGCCGGCAGCCAGTGCGCGATGGCCATGTGCGAGGCAGCGCCGCCGGGCTGCGCGAGGCGCTCCGGTTGTGCCTTAGCCATGCTGGAGCTCGCGCAGGAAGGCGGCATATGCCGAGGTCATGAAGCCCGAGCGGCGTACCAGGAAGGTATGCGCCGTGCGCACCGGCACGGCCTGCAGCGCGGCGGTGTCCGGATGCAGCGCGAGCAGGGAGCGGGGCACGATGGCGACGGCCGAGCCCGCCGTCACGCACGCCAGGATGGCATGGTAGGAGGACAGTTCCAGCATGTTGAGCACCGGGCGCGGGCCGTCCGAGCTGGCCAGCCAGTCCTCGATGCACATGCGGTAGGTACAGCCGCGCGAGAAAGTGGCCAGGCTGCGCAGCGTGAGGTCCTGCGGCGAGCGTACCGGCGGATGGCTCGGCGGCAGCACCAGCACAAGCTCTTCGGAGAAGAGAAAGCTCCCCTCCAGGCCCGGACCCAGCGCGTCCATGTCCAGCGCTTCGGGGGCGCCGTCGCCGGGATGCGCCACCACGGCGCAGTCGATACGATGCGCAAGCAGGGCGTCGATCAGCGCCTGCGTGGTGCCGGTCTGGATCTCGATGCGCACGTCCGGCCACTTGCCGTGGTAGCGCGCCAGCGGACGCGGCAACCGGGCGGCCGCCGAGCTTTCCATGGCACCCACCCGCAGCGTCCCGGACGGCAGGTCGGCGCGCATCGACTGGCGGGCTTCCTCTGCCAGCGCCAGCAGGCGCTCGGTGTAGCCGAGAAAGCGCTGGCCCTCGGGGGTCAGCGTCATGCGTTTGCTGTCGCGCAGGAACAGGGCCACGCCGAGTTCCTCCTCGAGTTGCTTCACGCGCGTGGTGACGTTGGACTGCACGCGGTCCAGGGCCTTGGCGGCACGGGTGACGCTTTCTTCGAGCGCCACCGCCCTGAAGATTTCCAGTTCGGCGAGGTCCACGGGCAAATCCTTCGATGCAGAACGGACCGGAGTTCGTTCTTAAAAAGAGAATGTATCGTTGTTAACTATCATCTATGGGGATAAATAAGTCAAGAAAACCCTGCCATGCGCGGGGAATGCGCACGGGAATGCGCACGGGTGGCCGCCTGCAAGGCCGTGCAGGACGCGCGGGACCGGGCGCTCAGCGCCGCCGGGATTTCGGGCCCGGGCCGGGGCGATAGCGTGCGCGCAGGGTTTGCAGCAGCAGCGGCAGGGCCGGCGCCGGGTTTCCGGGGGCCAGGGCCAGCGCCACGCCGATGCGCAGCACGGCGGCTTCCTTGAGCGGTTTGTAGATCACGCCCACCCGCGCCATGGCCTGCAGCGAGGCTGGCACCAGCGCCACGCCCTGGCCGTCGGCGATCAGCCCGAGCAGCACATGATGGTCGGACGGCTCGGGCAGGCGGGGTGGCGCGTAGCCGAGCGTGCGGAACAAGGCTTCGTAGTGGTCGAAGTAGGCCGGGTTGAAGCGCCGCTGGAACCAGAACAGCGGATCGGACTGCAGTTCCAGGATGGAAATGCGCTTGCGTCGGGCCAGGCGGTGCGTGGCCGGCAGCGCGGCCACCAGCGGGTCGTCGAACAGATGCTCGACCTCCAGTTCGCCGGTGGCCGAGGGCAGGCCGATCAGCGCGGCGTCGAGCGCGCCGCGCCGCAGGTCGGCGATGGATTGCTGCGAGATCTGCCGCTTCTGCACCAGCCGCACGTCGGGTGCCCGCGCCTGCAGTGCCGGCGCCAGCCACGTGAACAGGGCGGCGTCCACCACGGTGGTGATGCCAAGGCGCAGGCCGCCGACGCGCCTGGCGCGCTTGCGGGCACGGGCGAGCAGGGCGTCGGCGCTGGCCAGCAGCTCGCGCGCCTCGGGCAACAGCTGGCTGCCGGCCGGGGTGAGCGACACGCCATTGCGGTCGCGCTCGAACAGGCGCGCGCCGATGGTTTCCTCGAGCGCCTGGATCTGCCGGGTCAGCGGCGGCTGCGTGATCGACAGGCGCTCGGCCGCGCGGCGAAAGCTCAGTTCGTCGGCCACGGCCACGAAGTAGTTGAGTTGCCAGAGTTCCAGGCGGGGCTGCATGGGCTTCGCGATCCTTGCTTGCTGATACGCGCAAGGTATCACGCCGAAGGCATTGGCGGCATGCGAGGGCGCTCGCTAAGCTTGCCTCACCGACTCACCGACTCACCGACTCACCGACTTACCGGACCAAGGAAACAGCCAATGACCCCGCAGACCATGGCACTCGGCCGCGCGCAGCTTGCCGCCATCGAAAACACCACCGACGCTTCAATCCTCGCTGCGCTCGGCGACATCGCCCCCGATCTCGCCAGCCTTGCCATCGGCTTTGTCTACGGCGAGATCTATCCGCGCGACGGGTTGACGCTGCCGCAGCGGCAACTGGTCACCGTGGCCGCGCTGGCCGCCATGGGCGGGCTCGAACCGCAACTGAAGTTCCACCTGGCGGGCGCACTGAACGCGGGCTGCACGCCGGCCGAGCTGGTCGAGTCCATGATCCACCTGGTGGTCTACGCAGGCTTCCCGGTGGCGCTCAACGGCATGGCCGTGCTGAGGACGGTCTTTGCCGCCGCGGGTATCGGCGTGGCGGCATCTGCATCGCCGCAGCCGGTGAGCGCCTCGCGCTACCAGGCCGGGCTTGAACGCCTGCGCGAGATCGACGGCGAGGCCGGCGAGCGCGTGATCGCCTCGCTGCAGGAAATCGCCCCCGACCTGGGCCGCTTCATCATCGAGTTCGGCTTCGGCGACATCTACGCACGCTCCGGGCTGGACTTGGTTTGCCGCGAGATGATCACGGTGGCCGCGCTGGCGGCGATGGGCTCGGCCACGCCGCAGCTCAAGGTCCATATGCACGGCCTGCTGAACGTGGGCGGCACGCAGGCGCAGATGGTGGAGGCCATCATCCAGGTCGCGGCCTATGCAGGGTTTCCGCGCGCCATCAACGCGGCGCTGGCGGCGAAGGACGTCCTGGCCGAACGCGCGCTGGCACGGCACTGACCGCGCGCGCGGGCTGGCTGCTCAGGCCTGCGGCAGGCGGGGTTCGGCGTCGAACAGCCGCGCCACCCAGTCGATAAAGACGCGCACCTTGGCCGTCAGGTGCCGGTTGCGCGGGTACATGACGAACAGCGGCAGCGTGCCGGCGTTCCACTCGGGCAGCACCGGCACCAGTCGCCCGCTGGCCAGGTGTTCGCGCACAGGCCGGTCCGTGGCACTGACGGATCCATCGAAACCAATACGCCGAGGTACAAGATGAAAACCCCACGCAAGAAAATGCTCGCCATGGCATCCGCCGTGCTGCTTGCCGCGCTCACGCTGCCGGCGCTCGCCGCGCAACAGCCGGCGTTCGATAGCTTCAGCCAGGGCGCCCGCAAGCCTGACGCCTTCTCCGACGGCGCGCGCCAGCGCGACGCGTACCAGGACGGTGCGCACCAGGGTACCGACGCCGGCGCAATCGCCATGATGAACCGCGACGTGTTCACCGATGGCACACGCGATGTGCGTGCCACGGACCGCATGGCGAGTTGATGCTCTTGTGCGGAGGGCGCAGGGCGGTGGGCGCTGCTGCCCACCGTTGCTGGCGTTGCGGGCGTTGATGCCAGGCAGCCTAGAGCCGACGGCCCTCGTGCTGTGGATTTCCCGGATTCCCCGGAACTTGCGCATGGCGCTGTGCCGGCGCCGGCCGCGCGAGAAGCTGGCGGATCGAGGCAAGGTAGCGGTCCCCGACCTCACGGGTGGCGCGGCCAGCCTGGTTGCGCAGTGCGCGTCGGCTCGGTGGCGTGACCTTCAGGCTGCGGCAGATTGTCGAAAGATAGGGCTTGCGGTCACCGGCCAGGCGTTGGGCGGCTGCCTGCAGGGCCGCGTCGCCAATCCGTTCCCGCAGCCATGCCAGGACCTGGCGATCATATTCATTCTGTACCCGGACCAGATGTTCCATGCTGGGCTCCCCGCGAATACTGTTCATCCATACAGTAACTGTAAATATATACAGTATTCGGGGATTTTCAAGGAACGGTTCGATGGAAAGCCGGCTGGCTGGTCCGGTTGTGATTGACCAGCCGCTACCGGCGAACTGCTGTCGCCCCCCTGCAAGCCGTGGAATTCGAGGTGAACGTGCCGTGCGGCACGTTCGAAACAGGACCGCCAGATGTCACTTCCGGGGGGGCAGGCGTCGTGGCAGGCGAGGCTGGCCAGCCGAATCGCAAGCAGCCTGCGCGGCCGATGCAGCCCAGGCGTAGCTGCTCACCCGCGGCGTACCGCGGTCACCTTTCCCCCCTTGACGTCCAGCGTGCGGCGCTGCGGGTTGTAGTCCATGGTTGCGGGCATATGCTGGCCTTCCCGGTCACCAAACCGCCAGGCGCAGCCCTGGAGCAGGGTGACGGCGTCTGCCTCGGCCTTGCCGATCAGGGCATCATCGCCAACCTTGTCTGCCTGGCAGCCTTCCGGCGTGCCGCGGCCGCCTTGCGGGCCCGGGTTCGGCACCGGGGTCGCTGTCTGGGCGGCACATCCCGCCACGAGTGCCGCGCATACGAGCGCGCCCGAAAACGCGGCATTCCGGATCCTTGGTCCTTGCTTTTCTGGCATGCGATATTCCGTCCATGTGCGATGGATTCAATCTATACCAGATGTTCCATGACGGGCTCTCGCGCATACCGCGCATTCCTACACTAGCCGCACGCCGCGCTCAGCGCAGCGGCCGGAACGCGGCACGCACCTCGGTGCTGAACAGGACCGGCTCTTCCCAGGCCGCGAAGTGGCCGCCCTTGTCCACCTGGTTGTAGTAGATGAGGTTGCGGTAGGCGCGTGCGGCCCAGTTCTTCGGCGGCCTGTAGACCTCCCCGGGGAAGATCGTCACCGCCGCCGGGATCGAGATGCTGGCTACATTGGGGCTACTGGCGTTGGTTTCCCAGTAGATCCGCGCGCTTGCGGGGCCTGTGTTGGTCAGCCAGTAGAGTGTGATGTCGTCGAGCATCTCGTCGCGGGTGAGCGAGCGCTCCGGTTCGCCGCGGGTGAACACCCAATCAGCGATCTTGTCGTAGATCCACGCCGCCAGTCCCACCGGCGAATCGGCCAGGGCGTATGCCATGGTTTGGGGGCGCGTCCCCATGATCGCGGCGTATCCAAAGCCCTTGCCAAGGAACTCCCTGGCTTGGTCAAACACCGCCTTTTCTTCGGCGGTGAGGATCGCCGGTGCCGGATCGCCATTCTTCAGCGCCTTCGCGACGTCCGGCGGGAGAGTCGTCGCGCGCTCGACCCTGTTGACGTGGATGCCGAGCAGACCCTCGGGAGCTTGACGGCCCATGGCATCGCAAATGATGGCACCCCAGTCGCCGCCTTGCGCGACGTAGCGCGTATATCCAAGGCGCTTCATGAGGACGTCCCACGCGCGGGCGACGCGGTCCGGGTTCCAGCCGGTGCCCGTGGGCTTGCCTGAAAAGCCGAAGCCTGGAATGGACGGAATCACAAGATGGAAGGCATCCTCGGCGGCCCCGCCGTGCGCCGTGGGATCGGTCAGCGGGCCGATGACTTTCAGCAGCTCGAAGACCGAACCGGGCCAGCCGTGGGTCATGATGAGTGGCAATGCTTGCGGATGACGGGAGCGCACGTGGATGAAATGAATGTCCAGGCCGTCGATATTCGTCAGGAACTGCGGCAAGGCGTTGAGTTTCGCCTCTGCCTTTCGCCAGTCGTAGCTCGTCCCCCAGTACTGCACGAGTGCCTGGAGCTTTACGAGCTGCACTCCCTGGGAGCGGTCACTCACCGTTTCAGGGTCAGGCCAACGCGTCGCGGCGAGCCTGCGGTGAAGGTCGGTGAGCGCTGCTTGCGGAACATGAACGCGAAAGGGGCGGATGGCATCTGCCGCATAGCGCTGCCCCGCGTCGGGCTGGACGGCAGCCATGACGGGGCGGAACATCGCAAGGGCTGCCGTTGCCGCTCCGCTCAGGAGCAGGGCTCGGCGCGACAGGACGGGAGCCCTGGTTGATTCCTGTGTGCTCATCTTGCACCTCATGTGCCGTGGTTTCCTGGATCAAGGTCGTATCAAGGAGCGACAAAGCGCGACAAGGAGCGACTCACTTGACCGGCACGACCAGCGGAGCCCCTTTTTTAACGATATACGTTGCCAGCTCCGACGCCTTGCCGCCGCCGACATTTTTCGCCGAGTGCGCCGTTCCGGCCGGAATGAACAAGGCCTCGCCGGCCTTGAGCGTGACCGGCGCCTTGTCGCCGAGCTGATACTCCAGCGTGCCTTCGAGGACATAGGCAATCTCTTCGCCCGGATGCGCGTGCTTGGGTGCGAACGCGTCACGGTCGAAGTCGACCCGCACCTGGACGGCCTCGCGCCCGGGCACGCTCAGATCCTGCTGCAGGAGATCGGTGCGGTGGATTCCCGCTTGCTGCGCCTGCGCCGCCTGCATCGTCAATCCGCTGCCGAGAACAAGTAACGCTGCCGCCATGATTCGAGTCGATTTCATTTGGTGTCCCTTCGTCGTTGAGGCCAGAGGAGACGCCATTTCAGCAGCGGCACGTATCGGCGATGTATCGGCCGGAGGGGATTGTTGTAACCCAGTGTCCGCGCGGCGGTGGTGGATACACGAGGGTACAGGGCGGACCCGCGCCGAACCACCGCGCCGAACCACCGCGCCGAGCCGCCGGTGGTCTATCCGGCACGAAATGCTGGCCCGGGAAGCCACGGCGCGCATCGGCCTGCCTGGCTGCACCGAGCGGGCCCTGGACGGAGTCCGACTGGCCCGCGCGCGGCCTCGGCTCCCCGGTTGCAACGGCCCGGATGGTCAGGCAAGCAGGCCGAACTCGCGCAGCGCGGGCACGAAGTTCGCATTCTCATGGCCGCCCCGCGTGAGCTTGAGCAGGGCGAATCGCTGCAGCGAGGTCAGGCCCTGCCAGCAGACGCGCCCGCCCAGCATGATTGCCAGCGCATCGGCCCTGGCACGGATCGGCGCGGGGATGTCGCTGGTTACCTTCCACAGCGGATAGTCGTCGACCGCCACCGGCGAGGGCTGCTCACCGATGGCGAGCAGCGCGTCGCAGACGTAGTCCCGATAGGTCGCGATCTCCGCCTGGGTCCTTGCCGGCATGGCGGCAAGGTCCGCGCGCGTGGCGTGATCGAAGCGGTTCCAGGCGCGCAGCGACAGCTTGATCCCGCACAGGTCGAGGTTGAAGCGAACGATCATCGGGACGCATCGCAGCGTGGCGACGAAGTCGGCTTCGAATGCGAAGAATGGGCCGCTCATGTCTTTGGTCTCCTCTTGTCCGTGGGCGCGTTTGCTGCCGGCGCGTCAGTAGACGTCCCTGACATAGCGCTTGCCGGCGGACATTGCCGTCACGTAGTCGCCGGCGGCTTCCTGGCTCAGGCCGCCATGCACCTGCACGACGTCCCTCAGGGCCGCGTCCACGTCCTTGGCCATGCGGCTGGCGTCGCCGCATACGTAGAAATGCGCACCCGCCTCGAGCCATGCCCATAGCTGCGCGCCCTGTTCGCGCATGCGGTCCTGCACGTAGATCTTGTCGGCCTGGTCGCGCGAGAAGGCGAGATCGAGGCGCGTCAGCAGGCCCTTGTCGCGCATGGTCTCCAGCTCGTCGCGGTAGTAGAAGTCGCTGGCGGCGTGCTGCTCGCCGAAGAACAGCCAGTTGCGGCCGCGGTCGCCACGCGCGAGCCGTTCGTGCAGGAAGCCGCGGAATGGCGCGACGCCGGTGCCCGGCCCGACCATGATCATGGGCGTGTCGCCGCTGCGCGGCGGGCGGAAGTGCGCGGATTTCTGCACGAACACCGGCACGCTGACACCGTCAGCGCGGTCGGCCAGGAAGGTGGACGACACGCCTTTGCGCTGGCGCCGTCCGTTGTGGTAGCGCACGGCGGCCACGGTCAGGTGCACTTCGCCGGCATGGGCCCTGGGGCTGGAGGCGATGGAGTACAGGCGCGGCTGCAAGCGCTTGAGCGTGCCCAGCAGCTCGGCCGCGCTGAGTTGCGCCGGGTATTCGTGCAGCACGTCGGCCAGCTGCTGGCCCCATAGCCACTGTTTGAGGTCGTCCTTGCGCGATGCGGCCAGCAGCGACTTCAGGCCCGGGTTGGTGCTGCGCGCGGCGATCATGGCGAGTGCGTCGGGGCCCGGACGGGCGATCTCGAAATGCTTGCCGAGCGCATCGGCCAGGCGCATCTCGCCCAGTCCCGGCACCGTCACCGCGGTGTCGGCGCGCAACTGGCTCACGGCGAGCAGTTCGTCCACCAGCCCGGGGCAGTTGCTCGGCCATACGCCAAGTGCGTCGCCGGCTTCGTACTCCAGCCCCGAATCGCCCACGTCGAGCGCGAAGTAGCGCGTGTCCTTGTTGCCGCCCTGCCGGTTCAGGCGCAGGTTCTGCAGCAGCCGCGAGGGCGCCGGGCTGGCCTTGGTGGGGACGGTGCCGGGAATCACGGCGGGAATCATGCCTTCGGGCGGGGTGGCGTGCAGCGCGGCGTGCTCCGCCTTGATGCGCGCCGTCACGTTATCCAGCCATGCGTCGGCGGTGGCCTGGAAGTCGCTGTCGCAGTCGACCCGTTCCAGCAGCGCACGCGCTCCCAGTTGCGCGAAGCGCGCATCGAGCTTGCGGCCGTGGCCACAGAACTGGTCGTAGCTGCTGTCGCCGAAGGCCAGCACGGCGTAGCGCAGGTGCTCCAGGCGCGGCGCGAGGTCCGCCGCCAGCGCTTGCCAGAAACCCTGGCCGTTGTCGGGCGCATCGCCGTCGCCGAAGGTGCTGCTCATCAGTAGCAGGTACTGCGTCTTGGCCAGGGAGGCGAGCTTGTAGTCGGCCATGCAGGCGCTACGGATCTCGAAGCCGGATTCCATCAGCGCGGTGGCGTAGCGCTCGGTCAGCGACTCGACATTGCCGGTCTGCGAGGCCCACAGCAGCGTGACCACGGGGCGCGCGCCGACGATCTTGATGGCGGGCTCGGCCACCCCGGTCGGGGAGGTCCCGGTGGCCGGCGCGGCCGGTGCGCCAGGCACGGCCGCGGGCACGGCGTTGCCGGCATCGGCGCGGCAGAACATGCCGGCCAGCAGGCCGTTGAGCCAAAGCCGTTTTTCAGGGGCCACCGGTGCGCTGGCGGGCAGCATCGGCGCGGCCTGGCCCGACGCGCCGCCGGCCAGGCGCAGGCCGCCAACGAAGCCGGCCAGGTAGAGGCGCTCCGCGTCGCCGAGCACGGGTGCGCTGGCGGCGGGGAGGTCGAGCAGGGCGGCGAATGCGTCGATGCGGGTCATTTCGGATTCCGTGGTCATGCTGTCAGGCTGGGCTGGCGCGTGCCGGGCTGCTTGGACTGCTTGGGCTGCTTGAGCTGATTGGGGCGTGGCGTGCTCTTGCGGCGCATCCTGCCCGGCTTGCGCGGGCACGTCGGCGACGCGGCTGAGTGCCACCGCGCAGAACTTGAGCTCGGGCTGCCGGGAGATCGGGTCGACCGCATCGCTGGTCACGGCGTTGATGCACAGCTCGTCGCCATAGGCGTCGTTCCAGTGCATCGGTGCAAAGCAGTTGCCGGCGCGCACGCGTTCGGTCACCACCGCCGGGAGCACGGCGCGGCCGCGGCGCGAGCGGATCTCGACGCGGTCTTTGTCGCGCACGCCGAGCGCCTGCGCGTCTTCCGGATGGATTTCGACGAACGGCCCGGGATTGAGCTTGTTGAGCATCGCCACCTTGCCGGTCTTGGTCATGGTGTGCCACTGATGCTGCAGGCGGCCGGTATTGAGCACGATCGGGTATTCGCGGTCGGGCATCTCGGCGGGATCGGCATGCGGACGCGCGAAGAACACGCCTTTGCCTTGAGGCGTGGCGAACCACAGGCGCGGAGGTTCGCCGCCGGCGGGCGTCATCGGCGCCTGATGCGTGCCGTCGTTGAGGTAGCGCAGCGGATTGCGATCCGGTCCGTGCGCGCTGGAGCAGGGCCACTGCAAAGGCGTCTCGCGCAGGCGCAGATGGCTGGCGCCGCGCAGGTCGTAGCCGGTCTTGGGATTGTCGAAGCCAGTGATCTCGTCGAAGACCTCCGCCGCGCTGCGATAGCCGAAGGCGTCGGCATAGCCCATCTCGCAGGCCACCCGCGCGATGATCTGCCAGTCGGGCAGCGCCTCGCCGGGCGGGGCGATGGCCTGCTGCATCAGCGTCATATTGCGTTCGGAGTTGATCATCACGCCTTCGGCCTCGGCCCACAGCGCGCCCGGCAGCAGCACGTCGGCGTAGCGGTTGGTCTCCGTGTCGAGGAAGGCGTCCTGGGCAATCACCAGCTCGGCTGCCTGCAGCCCCGCGATCACGTTGGCGCGGTTGGCCACGGTGGCGACCGGATTGGTGCAGATGATCCAGCAGGCCTTGATGTCGCCGGCGGCCATGCGCGCGAACATGTCGACGGTGCCGCCGCCCAGTCGCGTGTGCAGGGTGCCCCCGGGCACGCCCCAGCGCTGTTCCGTGAATGCGCGGTCCTCCTCCACCAGCACCGAGCGCTGGCCCGGCAGGCCAGGACCCATGTAGCCCATCTCCCGGCCACCCATGGCGTTGGGCTGGCCGGTCAGCGAGAACGGCCCGCTGCCGGGGCGGCAGATCTTGCCGGTGGCCAGGTGCAGGTTGCAGATGGCGTTGGTGTTCCAGGTGCCGTGGGTGCTCTGGTTCAGGCCCATGGTCCAGCAGCTCATCCACTCGGGCGCATCGCCGATCCACTCGGCGGCCTGGCGCACCTGGGCGGCGGGGATGCCGGTGATCTCCTCCACGCGCTCGGGCGTGTAGTCGTCCAGGAAGGCCGGCATGGCCTCCCAGCCTTCGGTGAATTCGGCGATGAAGGCGGGATCGGTCTTGCCGTTCCTGTGCAGCAGGTGGAGCAGGCCGTTGAGCAGGGCCAGGTCGGTGCCCGGCTTGATCTGGAGATACAGGCCGGCCTTGTCGGCGGTGGCATTGCGGCGCGGGTCCACCACGATCAGCCGCGCACCGGCCTTGACGCGGTCCATCATGCGCAGGAACAGGATCGGGTGGCAGTCGGCCATGTTGGCGCCGCTCACGAAGAACAGGTCGGCGCGGTCGAAATCCTGGTAGGAACCGGGCGGACCGTCGGCGCCCAGTGACAGCTTGTAGCCGCTGCCGGCGCTGGCCATGCACAGGCGCGAATTCGACTCGATGTTGTTGGTGCCGACGAAGCCTTTGGCAAGCTTGTTGATGAGGTACTGCGCCTCGATCGACATCTGCCCGGACACATAGAACGACAGCGCATCCGGGCCGTGCGTATCGAGGATGGCCCGCAGCCTGCGGGCGGTGTCGGAAATGGCCTGCGCCATCGGCAGCGGCACCGGGTCCTGCTTGCGCTGGCGGCGCACGAAGGCATGCTCCAGCCGGCCGGACTTGCGCAGCGCCACGTGGGCGGACGAGCCCTTGGTGCACAGGCGGCCGAAGTTGGTGGGATGCTCCTTGTCGCCGGAGATCTTCACCACCTGCTCGTTTTCCACGTGCAGGGTCATGCCACAGCCGACGCCGCAATACGGGCAGACAGTGTTGACGGTGCGGGCGTTGCCGCTGGCGGTGCTCATGCGCAGGTTTCCAAAAAAAAGCGCCCTGCCGGTGCAGTCGAAAGACTGAACAGGCAGGGCGCCGTTGCCCAAGCTCGTGCTGATGCTACGAATGCAGTGAATTCATCGAGGGACCGGCATTGATCCCGTGCTGAAGAGGTCTACGCAAGTAGCGCGCCAGGTGTTGGGCGGTGCTTTTGGCGCGGCGCGGTGCGCGAATGCACAAAACCGGTGCTTACTGGGGCCGGTTTTGTGCATTGCGGGAGCGGCGGGCGTTGCGATCGGCCCGGCGTGAGGCGCCGGACCCCGGCGCGGGTGGCGCCGGCTCATCGTGGCAGTGGCCGCAGGGTCATCCCGGGTCCTCCCGGGCAGGGAGCGCGGCAGGCGGTGGCCGGGCAAGCGGCCGGATCCTGCGCGGCGCGAAGCGCTAGGCGGCCCGCCCGGCGCGGTGGCTGAGACCCATGCGGCAGGCCAGGTCGAAGGCATTGGTCATGGCGTCGGCCGTGGCCGCGCCCCGGCCGACGATATCGTAGGCGGTGCCGTGGGCCGGCGTGGTGACCGGGATCGGCAGGCCGCCCTCCACCGTGACGCCCACCTCGAAACCCAGCAGCTTGGTCGCGATCTGGCCCTGGTCGTGATACATGGTGACGATGCCGTCCAGATGGCCGTTGCGCGCGCGCACGAAGATGGTGTCGGCGGGATAGGGGCCTTCGGCGTGATAGCCGGCGGCGCGGGCCTGTTCGATGCCGGGCGCAATGATGTCGCCTTCCTCGCTGCCGTAGTTGCCGTTGTCGCCGTTGTGCGGGTTGAGGCCGCACACGCCGATGCGCGGCGCGGCGTTGCCGGAAGCCTTGAGGGCGTCGGTGAGCATGCGGATGGCGCCGTCGATGCCGCCGGGCGTGAGCAGCGACGAGACCGCCTTGAGCGGTACATGTGAGGTCACCCGCGCGGTCCAGAGCTTGTCGAGCACATTGAATTCACCGCAGCGGCCCTGGTAGTCCAGCAGCCTGGCGAACCAGCGCATCTCGTCTTCCTCTTGCATGCCGCCCAGGCGCAGCGCGCCCTTGTTGAGCGGGCCGAAGCACAGCGCGTCCGCCTGGCCGGCGGTGACCATGCGCGCGCCCAGCGTCAGCGCCTCCAGCATGAAGGCGCCATTGTCGCGGGCGGCCACGCCGGCGGCGAAAGTGGCGTTCATGCCGGGCCAGTCGACGATCTCCAGCCAGGGAGCCGCCTGCGGCACGGGCACGCCGGCCGCGCGGGCGCCGGCTTCCAGCGCGGCGCGGCTGGCGATCAGCGCCACCTGCGCGCGCCCGGGCAGCGCGGGATCGGCGAGCAGCCGCGCGGTGATCTCGGGGCCGATGCCGGCGGGGTCGCCGATAAAGAGTGCAATGCGGGGCAGGGCTGCCATGTTCAATCCATCCTGATGTTCTGTTCGCGGATCAGCTTGCCGAAGCGGTCGTAGTCCGCCTTCTGCAGCTGGATGAACTGCTCGCGCGTGAGCGTGCCGGGATCGCCGCCGAGGCCGCGCAGCTTGCTTTGCACCTCGGGCAGCTTCAGCGCGGTATTGAACTCGCGCGTGAGGCGATCGAGCGCGGGCGCCGGCGTCTGGCGCGGCGCGTAGAAGGCATACCAGGTGCTCATGTCCGCGCCCTTGATGCCGATCTCCTGCAAGGTGGGCACGTCGGGCAGCGCGGCCGAGCGCCTGGGCGTGGTCACCGCCAGCGCGCGCAGCTTGCCGGAGCGGATATGCGGCATGGCCGACGACGACGTATCCAGCATGATCTGCACCTGCCCGGCCATCAGGTCCACGTGGGCCTGCGAGCTGCCCTTGTACGGCACATGGACCATCTGCGTGCCGGTGGCCTTCATGAACAGTTCGGCCGCCATGTGCTGCACGCTGCCGATGCCAGAACTGGCGTAGCTGAACTTGCCGGGCTGCGCTTTGATCTGGGCGACCAGCGACGCCACGCTGTCGGCCTGCACCTGCGGCGCCACCAGCAGCACATGCGGGACCACCAGCGCCAGGCCGATCGGGGTCAGGTCCTTGAGCGGGTCGAAGGACAGGCGCATGAGCTGCGGCGCGATCACCTGTGGCGAGTTGGTCGCTGCCAGCAGGGTGTAGCCGTCGGCGGGCGCCTTCGCGGTCAGGTCCGCGGCGATGGTGTTGGCCGCGCCGGGGCGGTTGTCCACCAGCATGGGCTGCCCGAGCGGGCCGCCCATTTTCTCGGCAAACAGCCGGGCCACGATATCGGTGCCGCCGCCCGGCGGGGCGCCGACGTTGATGCGGATGGGCTTGTCGGGAAAGGCAGCGTGCGCGTGCGCGCAGAGCCCGAGCAACGTGCCGGCGGCCGCGGCGCGCCAGCGTGCGCGAAGTGCTTGCATGGGGTGTCTCCTGGTCGCGCACCGGCGTGGGCACGCGTATTTTTTGACTGCGATGGTGTGTGCTGTCCCGCACTATGCCGCGCCGGGGCGGCAGCGGCCATCAGTCTTTCGCCGTTGCTGCGTTCACATTTGGTGAATCCGCGGACGAAGCTGCCGCCGACCCCGCCGTCAGGACCGGGATCAGCGCGCGTGCCGCCGAAGACAGCTCGGCGTGCGGCTGGTGGCACAGCACGAAGCGGCGGCAGGCCCAGGCCTCGTCGATGGCGATATGCCGGAAGGTCTTGCCGCGCGCGAACATGGTTGCCACGTGGGCGGGCATGATGCCGATGCCGATCTCGCCCGCGATCATGGCGATCATGCTGTCGAAGCTGCCCACGCGGATGCGCATGCGCAGCGGCCGGCTGGCGGCCACGGCCAGGCGGCCGAGCGTGATGGAGATCGAGGCGCCCTCGGTGAGGCCGATCACTTCATGCGCCAGCAGGTCGTCGATGGCAACCTTGCGCGATCCGGCCAGCGGGTGCGCGTGATGCGCCACCAGCACCAGGCGGTCTTCGCGGTAAGGCAGCGATGGCAGGGCGACCGGCCCGACCGTGCTTTCATAGACCCCCACGTCCGCCAGGCCGCGCTTGACCGCCTGGATCACGCCCACGCTGTTGAGCTCCTGCAGGTCGACCTTGATGTCGGGCCACGCCGCGTGGCAGCGGCCGAGATCGGCGGGCAGGAACTGCACCACGGCCGAGGTGCAGGCGGCGATACGGATCACGCCGCGGTCGCCGTGCAGGAAGGCGGCGGCATCGTCCTGCATGCGGTCGACGGCGTGGATCAGGCTGCGCGCGTGCGCCAGCATGGCGCGGCCCGCATCGGTCAGCGCCATGCCGTGCGGGCGGCGCTCGAACAGGGGCAGGCCGAGTTGCGCCTCCAGTTCGCGGATACGGCGCGATGCCGCGGCCGGGACCAGGCACAACTGCTCGGCGGCGCGCGTGATGCCGCCGCTTTCCGCAGTGGCAATGAACAGCCGCATGGTGGTCAGGTCGAAGCGCAGGCTGGCCGCGGTGCGGGCGGCCTGCCGGGCGGCGGCAGAGGCGGGCATTGAAGTTGTGGCGGGCGTGGCGGGTGCGGCAGGCGATGCGGGTAAGGCGGGCACGGCCGATGCTATGCCAGCTCGGCAAGCAGCGCGCACTGGGCCGAGACTTGCCGGCGGCCGCGGCGGCGCCGGTAGTTGCCATCCGCTTCCAGTTCCCAGGTGTCGCGGTTGTCCTTGAGGTAGCGCTTGAGCCCTTCTTCGATCACGCGCTTTTTCAGGGCCTTGTCCAGGATCGGGAAGCAGATCTCGATGCGGCGGAAGAAATCGCGCTCCATCCAGTCGGCGCTGGACAGGCGCACGTCTTCGGCCTTGTCGTTGTAGAAGTAGAAGATCCGCTCGTGCTCGAGGAAGCGCCCGAGCACCGAGCGCACGCGGATATTCTCCGACATCCCCGGCACGCCGGGCCGCAGCGCGCAGGCGCCGCGCACGATCAGCTCGATGCGCACGCCGTCGCAGGACGCCTGGTACAGCGCCTGGATGATCTTCGGCTCCAGCAGTGCGTTCATCTTGGCGATGATGAAGCCCTTGCGGCCCGCCTTGGCGTGCTTGGCTTCGCGGCGGATCGCCTCGAGCAGCGACGTGTGCATGGTGAACGGCGCCTGCCAGAGATGGGCCAGCGTGCCGGGATGGCCCAGTCCGGTCAGTTGCGAGAACACGTTGGCCACGTCGCAGGCGATGCTTTCCTTGCAGGTAAACAGGCCGATGTCAGTGAAGTTGCGCGCAGTCTGCGAGTGATAGTTGCCGGTGGACAGATGCACATAGCGGCGCAGCTTTTCGCCTTCGCGCCGCACCACCATCGCCATCTTGGCATGGGCCTTGTAGCCCACCACCCCATACACTACGTGCGCGCCGGCTTCCTCGAGCTGGGCGGCCCAGTTCATGTTGGCCTCTTCGTCGAAGCGCGCCAGCAGCTCCACCACCACGCTGACTTCCTTGCCGCGGCGTGCGGCGCCGATCAGCGCGTCGAGCAGCGCCGAGTCGTTGCCGGCCCGGTACACCGTCTGCTTGATCGCCATGACATCCGGGTCTTCCGCCGCCTGGCGGATGAAATCCACCACGGGCATGAACGACTGGAAGGGGTGGTGCAGCAGGATATCGCCATCGCGGATGGCGCGGAATATGTCGGTCTGGTCTTGCAGGGCCTTCGGCAGTCCGGCCCGGCACTGCGGGTACTTCAGGTCATCGCGGGCGACGCTGTCCGGCACCGGCATCAGCCGCACCAGGTTGACCGGGCCGTTGACGGAGAAGACTTCGGTGTCCTCGAGCCCGAATTGCTTCTGCAGGAACCGCGTCATCTCGTCGGAGCAGTTGTCCGCCACTTCGAGTCGCACGGCATCGCCATAGTGCCGCTGCGGCAACTCGCCCTGCAGCGCATCGCGCAGGTTCTTGATTTCGTCCTCGTCGACGAACAGGTCGCTGTTGCGGGTGACGCGGAACTGGTAGCAGCCGCGCACGCGCATGCCCGGAAACAGCTCGCACACATGGGCATGCAGGATCGACGACAGGAACACGAAGCCATGCTCGCAGCCGGAGATCTCGCTCGGCAGCAGGATGACGCGGGGCAGCGCCCGCGGCGCCTGCACGATCGCCGATCCGGCCTCGCGGCCGAAGGCATCCTTGCCATCCAGTTCCACGGCGAAATTCAGGCTCTTGTTGAGCACGCGCGGGAACGGGTGCGCCGGATCGAGGCCGATCGGCGTCAGCATCGGCATCAGCTCGCGGAAGAAGAAGTCCCGGATGTACTCGGCTTGCGGCCCGGTCCACTCCGGGCGCCGCAGGAAGCGGATGCCCTCGGTGGCCAGTTCCGGGATCAGGACCTCGTTGAACAGCCGGTATTGTTCGGCCACCAGCTGCCTGGAACAGCACGCGCCGGTTGAATTCCAGCTGGCTGGCGACACGATTGAGGAAGGATTGCCGGGCGTCGGCGCTGGCAAGGAAATCCGCCGGAGTGCCATTAGAATCACTCTGCGGCAAGGGGAGGGACGGGGCGTTCTGGAGTGGGACACCCGAGCCTTCTGCCATATTCGACTTCAATCCTGTTCTGGTGAGGATCGCCGCCGGGGGGCGACCAGATGGATCATAGTACCCCGTCGCGCGGCGCTTGAGGAGGCTTTGCGGCGGCAGCGCAACTAAAGTGTCATGTCTTTGTGTTAAAAGGCGCCCGCTCCCGGGCCCGCGCCGCCCGTCGGGCCGCGCGCGGCAGACCCGGTGCGGGCGCGTTTCGGCCTCCAGCCCCGCTCAGCCGAGCGCCGGATAGTCAAGGTAACCCGCCGACGTCCCGCCGAAGAACGATGCCGCATCAGGCGCATTGAGGGGATGGTTTCCCTTCAGGCGCGCCGGGAGATCCGGGTTGGCGAGAAAGGGCCGCCCGAAAGCGATGAGGTCGGCACGCCCGTCGGCAATGGCCTGCTCCGCGCTGGCGCCGTCGTAGCCGCCGGCGAGCATCAGTACGCCGTCGTAATCGTTGCGCAGGGCCTGGATGATGGCATCCCAGCGCGGGTCGAAGTTCTCATCCTTCACCACCCCGACCATGGCCGGCTCCACCAGATGCAGGTACGCCAGGCTGCGCTCGCTGAGCCGGCGCACGATATGGCCGTAGGTTGCTTCCGGCGTTTCGTCGCCCATGCCCATGAAGCGGCCCATGGGCGTCAGGCGCACGGCAACCCGGCCGGCGCCGACTTCTTCGCTGATGGCGTCCACGACTTCCAGCAACAGGCGCGCGCGGTTCTCGATGCTGCCGCCATAGCCGTCGTTGCGCTGGTTGCTGTTCGAGTTGATGAACTGGTCGAGCAGGTAGCCATTCCCTGCGTGGATCTCCACGCCGTCCATGCCGGCGGCGATGGCGTTGCGGGCTGCCTGGCGATAGTCAGCCACGATCTGCCTGATCCCTTCGGTGGTCAGTTCCTGCGGCACGGGCACGTCGCCCCAGACGCCATTGCCGTGCTCGTCGACGATGAATGTCTTGCCGGGGACCGGCAGCGCGCTCGGGGCGACCGGCAACGCGCCACCGGGCTGGAACACCGGGTGCGAGACCCGTCCGACGTGCCAGAGCTGGAGGAACATCTTGCCGCCTTCGGCATGCACGGCCTCGCTCACCTTGCGCCAGCCTTCGACCTGTTCCTGGCTGTAGATGCCGGGTGTCCAGGCATAGCCTTGCCCTTGCTGCGAGATCTGGGCCGCCTCGGAAATGATGAGGGCGGCCGAGGCGCGCTGCCGGTAGTACTCGGCATTCATCGCAGTGGGCACATTGCCGGGTTGCCCGGCGCGCGAGCGGGTAAGCGGCGCCATCGCGACGCGGTGTGCCAGCGAGATATTGCCCACGGAAATCGGCGTAAAGAGATGCTTGTTCAAGATAAGGCTCCTTCGATCAAGGATTTGGAGAGAATCGCATTGCGTTTTGTTTTTTGTTTTTTGGGTATTGCGCATTGCGCACTGCGCACTGCGCACTGCGTATTGCGTATTGCGGTGTCACTAAGGTAGGCCCTTGGGCGGCTGCGCGGAATGGGAGCGCCGCGCAACTCAGCGTTGCGCCGGGAGCAAGGCCGCGACTGGCGCTCGAAGCGATGCGGGTGCCGCAGACCGGCGCTGCCGCGGCGCGGCAAACGAAAAGCGGCCTCCTTGCGCGGGAGGCCGGCACGCGCTGGCCACGGCGGCAAGTCAGCGCCGTCGTGCCGTTGCCTTATGCACCGGGGCCCTTCGGCAAGGCCTCGATATCCGTCTTGGACGGTGCGGGGGGTGAAGGCGTGTCCCGGTGGCAAGCGTGGCGCTTGCCGTCGAATTCGGGACCTGCCTCAGCGGTGTTCGAGGTATCCGCGCAGCGCGTCGATAAACGCCATGACCTTCGGGGGCGGGTGGCTGGTCGGCGGGAAGATGGCCTGGATACCCGCGGCCTCGGTCTCCCAGTCCGGCAGAAGACGCACAAGGCGCCCGGCCTGCACATCCTCCCGCACCGAGAAGTCCGTGAGCAGGCCGAAGCCGCCGCCGGCGAGCACGGCCGCGCGGCACGCGTGGGCCGTGTTGGCCATCAGCAGGTTGGTGCAGCGCAGGGTCTGCTGTTGCTGCTGGCCATTGCGCAGGGTCAGCGAATGGGGTCTTGGCAAGATCGACAACGCCACGCAGGGCAGGCCGGCCAGGTCGAGCGGGGAGCGTGGCTGTCCCCACGCCTTCACGAAGCCGGGACTGGCCACCAGCCATTTGACGAAGCTGCCGAGCCTGACGGCCCGGTGGTTCGAATCCTGCAGGCGGCCAAGCCGGATGGCAACGTCGACACGTTCCGCGATCAGGTCCACATAGCGGTCGTTGCAGGCCAGTTCGATCTCCAGCGCGGGCTGGGCCGCGCGCAGGGCAACCAGCGCCGGCGCGACGACCAGCGAGCCGTAGTCGATCGGCGCGCTCACGCGCAGGGCGCCGCGCAGGGGGCCGGTGCGTCCCGCCGCGTCCGCGATGGCGCTCTCGGCGGTGGCGATGATCTGCCGGCACGCCTGGTAGAAGGCCTTGCCGGAGTCCGTCACGCTCAGGCGCCGCGTGGTCCGGTGCAGCAGGCTCGCCCCGATCTCGGCCTCCAGGCGCTGCATATGGCTGCTGACCACTGTCTTGGCCAGCCCGAGGCGCTCGGCCGCCGAAGTCATCGAGCCGGTCTCGACCACGGCGACGAAGATGGCGAGGCGATTCAGGTTGACGTGCTGGAGATCGGTCATGTTCCACTCTGCCGGCACCGCGGCGGGATCCGGGGTGCGCTGTCCGCTGGGGTTGAATTGTCCTGTCCAGAAGGACTATGTTTCCGCGATTATCTATCTTCCGGCGGCCAATCCCAAGGGGTAGGCTCTGCTTTCGCGCTAACCCGTCCCGTCCGCGCCCGCCGTCCAGGGCGCTCCAACCCAAGCAAAGACACAGATGCCAACCAAGACCAAGCCTGTTGCGCCGATCCGGCTGTACACCACCCGCCTCTCGGGCCATGGACACCGGGTTCGCCTTTTCCTGACCTTGCTCGACCTGCCGTTCGAGGTCACCGAGATCGACATGAAAGCAAAGGACAACCGCCGCCCGGAATTCCTCGCCATCAGCCCTTTCGGCCAGGTACCGGCGATCCAGGATGGCGATACGGTCCTGTATGACTCGAATGCGATCCTGGTGT
The DNA here is from genome assembly GCF_056396525.1 of Cupriavidus sp. 05T41. Taxonomy (NCBI): domain Bacteria; kingdom Pseudomonadati; phylum Pseudomonadota; class Betaproteobacteria; order Burkholderiales; family Burkholderiaceae; genus Cupriavidus; species Cupriavidus sp. 05T41. The sequence continues at coordinate 68,548 of NZ_JBFTLQ010000011.1, read as the reverse complement.
ACCTGGCAAGGCGCTATGGCGATGCGGCGTGGCTGCCCGAAGACGAGCTTGGCGCCGCCGCGGTGCAGCGCTGGTTTTCGCTTGCCGCGGGGCAGATCGCCTATGGCCCCTGCGCCGCCCGCCTGGTGACCGTGTTCGGGGCGCCGCTGGACCATGAAGCGGCCAGGAAGATCGCGGTCAACCTGTTCGAAGTGATCGAAGCCGGGTTCGCCACCAGCCCGTTCGCCATTGGCTCGGTGCCCACCGTCGCGGACATCGCCGCCTACACCTATATCGCCCATGCCCCGGAAGGCGGCGTGTCGCTCGAGCCTTATCCGAACCTGCGCGCATGGCTGCGCCGCATCGAGGCATTGCCCCGCTTCGCCGGCATGCCCGTGACCAAGGCCGGCTTGCTGGCCGGATAAGGCTGCCGCGCTGGCTGCCTGAGGGAGAACGACCATGTCGCAGAATGCCGCACCGCCGCCGGGATGGCCCGGCCCGCAATCCCCGTTCCACGCCACCGAGCTGCTGGCCCAGCAGCATGCGGGCGTGCGCGAGATGGCCGACCGGAGCGGGCGGCGCGGCATTCGCACCTACATGCCGGAGCAGCACCGGGAGTTCTATGCGACGCTGCCGTTCCTGGTGCTGGGCGGGCTGGATGCGCAGGGCCAGCCCTGGGCAACGATCAGGGCCGGCGAGCCCGGATTCGTGTCGTCGCCGGATCCGTGCACGCTTCGCATTGGCGGCGCGGCGCTGCCCGGCGATCCCCTGGCGGGCACCTGGTTGCCAGGCGCGATGGTGGGCGGGCTGGGCATCCAGCCGCAGACCCGGCGCAGGAACCGCGTCAACGGCGTGGTCAGCGCAGCGGATGGCGATGCGTTCACGCTCAGGGTCAGCCAGAGCTTCGGCAACTGCGCGCAGTACATCCAGCGCCGTACGCCCGTGCCCGTGGCCCGGACGCCATCCGCCTCGCGGGCCCGTGTGTTGCGTGCCGGCGCGCTATCCGATGCGGACCGGAGCCTGCTGGCGCGCGCCGACACGTTCTTTGTCGCCAGCGCCAATGCGGATGCATCCGCCGGCATGTCCGGCGGCGCCGATGTATCCCATCGGGGCGGCCTGCCCGGTTTCGTCCAGGTCGGGGACGACGGCGCCATCACCGTGCCGGACTACAGCGGCAACCGGTTCTTCAATACGATCGGCAACCTGCTGCACGATCCGCGCGCCGGGCTTCTGTTCGTCGACCTCGCGTCGGGCGATATCCTCTACCTCGTGGTGACCGCCGAGGTGATATGGGAAGGGCCCGAACTGTCGGCATTCCAGGGGGCGCAGCGCCTGTTGCGGTTCCGCGTCCGGGAAGCGCGCCGCACGCCTGGCGCCATGCCGTTTGCCTGGTCGGATGTGGAGTACGCGCCCGAATTCGGCCGCACGGCCCAGACCGCCGGCGCCGCCGGTAGGCAGCAGCAGCTTATGCCTGGATCTGTGATGGCTACGGTGCTGCCGCTGCCACCCGGGTCCTGTTGTTGACAGGGCGAGCCAGAACAGATGGGATCGCGCCATGGCCAGCCGCGCGGAGACGGCGCGCGCGGATGCGGGACGCCAGGCGGCAAGCCTATGCGGTCGTGGCGTCCCGGTTCGTCGGCCCCGGAATCCGCGCGAGAAAATCGAGGAAGGCACCGATGCGCCTGGAGCCACGCTGGTTCGGCAGGTAGAGGGCGGAAATGGCCGAGCTGGCCCGGTTGGGATTGACGGTCCAGTCCTCGAACAGCGACGTCAGCCGGCCACCCTGGATGTCCTCGCCGACGAGCCAGTCAGGCACGAGGGCGATGCCGCCGTCGGCCAGGGCCAGTTCGCGCAGCACTTCCGCATTGTTGCTCCTGAAGTTGCCCGGGATGGGCACCTGGACTTCCTCCGCGTCGCGCAGGAACGTCCAGACCTGCTGGCCGGCGCCATAGCTGAAACGCAGGCATTCGTGCCCGAGCAGGTCAGACGGCGCGGCCGGCAGGCCACGCCGCTGCAGATAACCGGGACTGCCCACCACCTTGCGGCGGAATACGCCGATCTGCCGTGCAACCACGTCGTCGAACGCGGCCGCGCTGCCGAGCCGGATGGACAGGTCGATGCGCTCGCCGAGCAGGTCGACGATGTCGTCGGTGAGCGTGACCTCAAGTTCGAGCTTGGGGTGGCGTGCAAGCAGTCCGCCCAGGAACGGCGCGATGCAGCGCCGCCCGAACGCAACCGGCAGGGAAACGCGGAGCTGGCCGACCGGCGTATCGCCGCGGTCGGCGATAAGCGCATCCGCCTCCGCCACCGCGTCCAGGATCTTTCGCGCGCGCTGGTAGTAGGCGGCGCCGGCTTCGGAGACGGTGACCTGGCGGGTCGAGCGGTTCAGCAGGACGGCGCCGAGTTCCTCCTCCAGGTTGTCCATCAGCCGGGTCACGGACGACGTGGCGAGGTTCAGCCTGCGGGCGGCGGAGGAAAACCCCTTGGCGTCGACGGTCTCGACGAACATCTTCAATGCCAGCAGCTTGTCCATGATCATGGCTCCAGCGTCGGGGGAGGGTCCGGCTGGCCGGTCGTCAGGCGCGCGGCTTGCGCAAGGTGCGCATCACGGCGGGTGCGCCGTGGAGGAACATATCGACCTTCAGGCGCACATCGGTGGCGACGTCGGCGGGAACCTTCAGGCCATAGACCCACTTGCGCACGCCGAGATAGAAAATGGAGGCGTGCAGGCTCCAGATCATCTCGACCTCGGCGTCGAGTTCGGCGGTGTTGCGCGGCTCGGGGATGTCGAACTCCGCCCGCACTTCGGCCAGCACGGGCAGGAACACCTTGCTGCGCAGCTTGTTGAGATACTTGTTGTTGATGCCCTCGCGCGTCAGGCCGGCAAAGATGAACACGCGGATCCATTCTTCCCGCAGGATGACGGACGCGTAGTCGAGATAGAACGCATACAAGCGTTCGGTCAGCGGCGTCGAGCGGTCGGCGATCTGTCGCTCCCAGTCGGGGCGCCACTGGAATACCTCGTTGTACACCCGGTCGATCAGTGCCTCCTTGCTCTCGAAGTAGCGGTACAGCAGAGGCTGCGTGACGCCGATCTGCTTCGCGAGTTCCCGGGTGCTGCCGGAGAAGCCGTTGCGGGTGAAGTGTTCGATGGCCTTCTGGACGATCTGCTGCTCCCGTTCCTCCGGAAGCAATCGTTTGCCGGTCTTTGCCGGGGCATCGTTCTTGGGTGAAGCCGCGTCTCGATTCATTCATCCACCTGTGCAGGGCATTCCCGTGCGGAGTGCTGGCTGCATTGTACCAATCAGATGATAAATTGCGAGACGCGGCGGTACTGGTCCAGGCATGGCAAGGCCAGGGCCCCTAGATATTCAAGGCGCGCTTGCGCACGGCGAGCGCGGCCTCGCGCATCACCTCGGACAACGAGGGGTGCGGATGGCTGAGCATGCCGATATCCTCCGAAGATGCCTTGAACTCGAGGGCCACGACCGCCTCCGCGATCAGGTCGGAGGCATTGGCCGAGATCACGTGGATGCCGAGCAGCTCATCGGTCTTGGCATCCGCGATCATCTTCACGAAGCCCTCCGTCTTGCCGATGCCCAGCGCGCGCCCGTTCGCCATCATGGGGAACTGTCCCGACCTGACCTCGCGGCCCTCCGCCTTCAATTGCTGCTCCGATTTGCCGACCCAGGCGATCTCCGGTTCGGTGTAGATGACCCAGGGAATGCAGTTGTAGTCCAGGTGCGGCTTCTGGCCATCGATGCGCTCGGCCACCATCACGCCTTCGTCTTCTGCCTTGTGCGCCAGCATCGGCCCGCGCACGACATCGCCGATCGCGTGGATGCCGGGGATGGCGGTGGCGCAGTGATCGTCCACCGGGATAAAGCCGCGCTCATCCGTCGACAACCCTACCGTGTCGAGGCCGAGATCGTCCGTGTTGGGGACGCGGCCGACGGAGACGATGAGGCGATCGGCCTCCAGCGTCTGGCCGGCGCCGTCCTTGTCCTTGTACTGGATCGTGAGGCCCTTCTTGGTGATCTTCACGTCCCCGATGCTGACCCCGAGATGGATGGTCAGGCCCTGCTTCTTGAACAGCTTTTCCGCTTCCTTCGCCACCGCTTCGTCGAGCGCGCCGAGGAAGGTCGGCAGCGCTTCGAGCAGGGTGACCTCCGCGCCAAGCCGGCGCCAGACGGAGCCCAGCTCCAGGCCGATCACCCCGGCCCCGATCACGGCGAGCTTCTTGGGTACGGAGTCGAAGGCGAGGGCGCCTTCGTTGTCGGAGACGATCTTGTTGTCGACCGGAATGCCGGGAAGATGCCGCGCCTTCGAGCCGGTCGCGATGATCACATGCCTGGCCGTGTAGGGCCTGGCGCTGCCGGCTTCGCCGGCCTCGACGCTGATGGCGCCGTCGGCGCGCCCCAGGAACTTGCCGTGGCCCTTGATCCAGGTGATCTTGTTCTTGCGGAACAGGAACTCGACGCCGCCGGTGATCTTCTCGACGATGGCGGCCTTCCTGCCGATCATCGTGTCGAGGTCAAGCGTCACCCCTTTCGCCTTCACCCCGTGATCGGCAAGATGCTGGAGGGCGTTCTCGTATTGCTCCGACGACGCCAGCAAGGCCTTGGACGGGATGCACCCGACGTTCAGGCAGGTGCCGCCGAGTTTCGGCTTGCCCGCGGGGTTCTTCCATTCCTCGATGCAGGCCACCGACATGCCGAGCTGCGCCGCGCGGATCGCCGCGATGTAGCCGCCGGGGCCGGAGCCGATCACGATCACGTCGAAATCCGTGGCCACGGTGGCCGTGGCTGCTGCAGCCGCGGGTGCCGGGGCAGCCGCGGGAGCCGGCGCGGCCGCGGCCGGTGCAGGCGCGGCGGCCTTGCCGCTAGGGTCGATGGTCGCGATCACCTCCTCGGCCTTGACCGTCGCGCCGTCGCCGCGAACGATCTGGGCCAGCACGCCGTTGGCGGGGGAGGGCACTTCGAGCACAACCTTGTCGGTCTCGACCTCGACAAGTATCTCGTCGAGCACAACGGCATCGCCTGCTTTTTTCTTCCATTGCAGCAAGGTGCCTTCGGAGACCGATTCGGATAGTTGAGGCACCTTGACTTCGATCGCGGCCATGTTTCGATTCCCCTTTTTCTGGTTGACTGTTCCGGGAGGACGGTGGGATCCATCGCCGGGATGCCGGCCCGCCGGCATCCCGCCCTCCATGCGATCTATCAGTCTAGGTGAGCGGACAATTGGCCAATTGTCCGGCCTTATTGGTATTTACCCGTAGACGGATGCACTGTTCAGCCCTGCTTGATCAGGCCGAGCTCGCAGTCCACCAGCTGGTTGTCGAAGGCGCCGCGTTCGCGCGCGCCGCGCGCGGACCTGTCGGTCACGGAGAACACGTAGATGCCGCCGAAGGCAACCAGCATGGAGAACAGCGCGGGATACTCGTAAGGGTAGAGCGCGGTCGCATGGCCAAGGACCTGCACCCAGACGGTGGGGCTGAGCACCGTCAGCACCACCGCGGTCAGCAGGCCCAGCGATCCGCCGATCACGGCGCCGCGGGTCGTCAGTCCCCGCCAGTAGATCGACAGCAGCAGCACCGGGAAGTTGGAGCTGGCGGCGATGGAGAAGGTCAGGCTGACGATGAAGGCGATGGTCTGCTTCTCGAACAGGATGCCAAGCAGGATGGAGAGCACGCCAAGCACGAGCGTCGTCATCCGGGAAACCCGCATTTCCTCCTTGTCCGTCGCGGCACCCTGGCGCAGGACCTTGGCATAGAGGTCATGCGAAATGGCCGAGGAGCCTGCCAGCGCAAGGCCGGCCACGACGGCCAGGATGGTCGAGAACGCCACCGCGCAGATAAAGCCGAGGAAGACGTTGCCGCCCACCGCGTGCGCCAGGTGCACCGCGACCATGTTGACGCCGCCGATCACCGCGCCCGACGCGTTGTGATAGAGCGGATCGGTGGCGACGAGCGCGATCGTGCCGAAGCCGATGATGATGATCAGCGCATAGCCGGTGCCGACGATGCCGGTCGCGTACAGGATGCTCTTGCGCGCGGCCTTGACGTCGCCGACGGTGAAGAAGCGCATCAGGATGTGCGGCAGGCCCGCGGTGCCGAAGATCAGCGCCAGGCCCAGGGACACCGCCGAGACCGGATCGGACACCAGGCCGCCCGGGCTCATGATCGCCGCATGCTTGCCGTGGGCCACGATCGCTTGCGAGAACAGCGCGTTCAGGCTGAAGCCGAAGCGGCTCAGGACCATGAAGGCCATGAAGGCAGCGCCGGCGAGCAGCAGCACGGCCTTGATGATCTGGATCCACGTGGTGGCCAGCATGCCGCCGAAGAAGACATAGACGACCATCAGCACGCCGACCAGCACCACCGCGGCCGTGTAGTTGAAGCCGAACAGCAGCTCGACCAGCTTGCCGGCACCGACCATCTGCGAGACCAGGTACAGCAGCACGATGACGATGGAGCTCGATGCCGAGAACGCGCGGATCGGCCGCTGCTGCAGCCGGTACGAGACCACGTCCGCCAGCGTGAAGCGGCCGAGGTTGCGCAGCGGCTCGGCGATCAGGAACAGGATGATCGGCCAGCTCGCGAGGAAGCCGATCGAGTAGATCAGGCCGTCGTAGCCGCTCGTGAACACCAGCGCCGAGATGCCGAGCAGGGAAGCCGCGGACATGTAGTCGCCGGCGATGGCCCAGCCGTTCTGCATGGCGGTGATCTTGCCGCCCGCGGCATAGTGGTCGGCCACGCTGTTGTTCTTCTTCGCGGCCCAGCGCGTCACCACCAGCGTCGACGCGACGAACACCAGGAACATGGCGATGGCGATGAGGTTCAGGCCCTGGCCCACCGCGGATGTCGCGGCATGGGCCGGCAACGCCGGCAGCGCGGCCAGCAGCAAGGCCGGAGAGAGGAAGATGCGCTTCATTTTGCTGCCCCTTGCTTGATGTCGCTGATCAGCTTGTCGTAGACCGTATTGGTGCGATGCACGTACACCGCCACCAGGAGGAAGGTCACCGCGAACATGCCGAAGCCGACCGGGATGCCCACGCTGGTCGGCAGGCCGGGCGTGAGGGGCCGGCCCAGCAGCGCCGGGTTGAAGGCCAGCGTAAGGATGTAGCCGAAGTACACGGCCAGCATGAGGGCGGTGAGCGTCCATGCGAAGGTACGCCGCGTGCGCACCAGGGACTGGAACCGGGGATCGTTGAGCAGCGGGTTCCGCGCGGGCGGGGGCGGCGGTTCCGCCTTGCGGGCGGCGGGCGGGTAGCTTGTGGCGGTATGTTCCACGGTTGTCTCCATTGGGGGCGTATGTGATGCCGGGCGGCGTTTCGGCAGGCTGCGGGGAGCGCTGCAAGGCGCTGCCACCCGGGATGTCGATGCATGTCGAGGCGGCATGGCGGTCAGAACCGCGTCGACACCGCCGTCTCGCGCATGACGGCTTCCGGCGTGCGATAGCGCTCCGCCATCTGGCGATCGGTCTCGTCCTTGAGTTGTGCCTGCATATATGCGCCCAGGTGGCGGGCGTGCTGGACGATCGCCATGCCTACCTGCACGCGCTCGGCGCTATAGGTCTCCAGCGCCGACGGCACCGAATCGTGGCTCTTCAGGGCTTTTATCAGCGCCATGGCGTCGCCCGCGGCCTTGGTCACGCCCATGCCGCAGTGTGGCCGCGCCACGAAGGCGGCGTCGCCGAGCAGCGCCACGCGGTCGAACGCCATGCGCGGCACCTCGAGATCGAAGATGGGCTGGAACAACGGCTGTGCGGTCTTGGTCACGACCTCGCCGAACTGCGGGGCGAGAAGCGTCAGTGCGGCTTGCTCCATGTCGGCCAGCACGTCGGGGCGGATCAGCGCGGGCGGAATGCCGCCCGGCCAGCGCTTGCCGCTGGCGTCGGTGAGCAAGTCAGGCAGGTCGATATCCTCGCTGGTGGCGCGGTACCAGACAAAGTTGTAGCGGCGCTCGCCGGGCTGCGTGCTGTTGCCCTGGCCGGCAACCGGGTAGCCGAGGATCTGCTCGTGCGCAGGCAGGCAGAAGGCGAACTTCTCGAACAGCATGTCGCGCGTGGGCTGGCTGAGCAGCGTTTCATCCACCAGCCCGCGCCACGCGATATAACCCGCGTACTGGAGCTTGACCTCGGGCAGGAAGCGTTCCCGCAGCGCGGAGCGGAAGCCGTCGGCGGCGATGACCAGGTCGGCGAAATGCATGGAACCGTCGCTGAGCGTAACCGTGGCGCGGTCCGGCTGGCTGTCGACCGCGACCACGGTTGCGCCCGGGCGATAGCTGCCGCCCGAGAAGGCGGAGCGCAGCACGTGGTACATCTTGCCCCACGCCGTCAGCGTCTGGGGCATCTCGCGTTGCGACTGCACGCTGCCGTCCCGGGCCAGCGTGAGCCGCGACTTGACCTGCACGCCGATCGAGTCGTCCACCTCGACGCCGGCCGCGCCAAGCGCCTCGAACAATTCCGGGTGCGTGACAATGCCGGCGCCGCGCCCTGCGAGCGCTTCCGTAACCCGCTCGAAGACCTCGACTTCCCACCCGTCGCGGGCAAGCAGGTTGGCGGCGAACAGCCCGCCCAGCGAACCGCCGACGACGATGGCCTTCGGCCGCTTCGACATGGTTGTCATGATCACTCTCCTGCAGTTTCGAGGCTGCGCGCGCTGTCCGCGGCGCCCGGCATTTCAAGGCCCGCAACCTCGGCTGCGGGATAGTTCAGTTCGATGGTGACGCCGGACGGGTCTTCGATGAAGAGCTGGTGCAGGCCGAGGCTGGGCACGGTGCGGTCCCGCCACGCAATGCCCTCGGCCTTTAGCGTGGCCCACATGTCGGCGACGCCGGTGGCCAGGAAGGCGATGTGGTCGAGCGTGCCGGTGCCGGCTTCCGGCAATGCGCGTTCGCCAAGATAGGCAGCCAGGCCTGCAGGGTTGTCGGGGTCGATGCCGATAATGTGCACGGTGCCGAAGTCGCCTTCGTCGCCGCCCATGTAGAGCCACGCGCCGGGGAAATCGAAAGGCGGGCGGTAGCCCCGCCTGAAGCCGAGGATGCGCTGATAGAAGGCGCAGGACTTCTCGAGATCGGTGCTGCGGATAGAGAAGTGCGCGAGTTTGGTGATTGCCATGGGTACCCTTGCTATTGATCGATCGATTAGTGATCGTGTGATAAATTGTAGGGCAGGCATCGGAAGTGGCCAAGGGCTGGCGAGGGGGTATTTACCCTGATGGGTGGGCCGGCCGGCTATCCCTGCGTGCATCAAGGGCCGCGTCGCGGGGCCCGGTGACGCCGAACGCAGATTGCCGCGTCAGTGTCGTGCGCTAGCCATGATGCGATCACCCGCGCCGATCCCTTGTTCGCTCATCTGCGCGGCCTGCGCGAGCTGGTCCTGCTATCAATGCGGGTTTGCGCGGCGATGATTCCGTCCGCGCAGGGCGCGGATCAATGGCGGGCTGTACAGGTTGCCGCGGTATTTCGGCAAGCCCGGGTCGTTCCGCAAGTCGCTCGCCGCAAGCCGGCCTGGCGCCGGGCTAGCCCTTGCGGCGGCCGGCAGCCGGCCCAACGGGGCGATTCATCGCGGCTTCGATGAGCGCCAGCATCCGCTTGCCGGCCGCCGTCAGCGGCCGGTCGGCCCGCACCATGACCTTGGTGCGGGCGGATTCCAGCGCCTGGTTCGCCGTCCGCACCGCGACCACTTCACCGCGCGCGGCCTCGCTCGCCACCGCGCTGCCGGACAGGAAGGTCACGCCGAGCCGGGCGACCACAAAGCGCTTGAGCATCGCGATGGAGCTGGTCGTGAAAGCCGGGATGAGCTGCACACCTTCGGTGAACTCGGCCAGGCGCACGAGCTGGTGCAGGCCGAATCCCGGGCCCATGGTGGCGACGGGATAGGCGCTGATATCCTGCAGCGTGGGGGGCCGCCGCGCCTGCGCCAGCGGATGGCCGGCCCAGGCCACCGCGCAGATCGGCTGCGTACGCTCGCTGACGACGCGGATGCCCGCATCGGCCGGCGGGCTCAGGACCACGCCGATATGCGCTTCGTCAGCCGTCACCATGCGCACGGCCTCGGCGGCGCTGGCGAACTCCACCGACACCTGCACGCCCGGGTATTGCCGGCAGAATACGTCGAGGATGCCGTCCATAAGGAGATCGCCATACCCTTCGCCGGCCACGATGCGCAGCGAGCCGCGGCGCAATCCGCCCAGGTCGTCCAGCCGCTCGCGCAGCGCCTCTTCGCTGGCCAGCCGATTGCGGCAGTGATCCATCACCAGCGCTGCCGCTTCGGTGGGCACCACGCCGCGGCCCTTGCGCTCGAACAGCGCCACGCCGAGTTCGTTCTCCAGCTGCTGGATCTGCCTGCTGACCACGGATGGCTCGACGTTCATGCGGTCTGCCGCGCCGCGCAGCGATCCGCAACTGGCGGCTTCATAGAAGTAGGCCAGGCGCTTCTCGTTCAAGGTCGTATTCGCCATAAATCTGCAGTGTCCGGGGTTGTCTCTGCGTCAGTCTTCTGCGTCGTCAGTTGACTTGTCTGCTGCCTTGTCTGCTGCCCTGTCTGTTGACTTGAAAGCAACGGTAATCACCGAAATCATACATTGATCGTACCAATTGGGCGGGCCAATAATCCGCCATCGATTCCACCAAAGAGCAACGCCCAACGCCATGTCGTCCGCCCCCCACTTCTGCAATGTGAGTGACCTCGAGGCCAGCGCCCAAGGTCTTCGCGCGATCCGCCGCCGCATACACCAGCACCCCGAGCTGGCCTACAACGAGCTGGAAACGGCCGCGCTGGTCAGCCGCATGCTCCGTGAGTGGGGCTACGACGTGGTCGAGGGTGTCGGCGGCACCGGCGTGGTGGCGAGCCTGCAGGCCGGCAACGGCGGCCGCAGCATCGGCATCCGCGCCGACATGGACGCCTTGCCCATCCAGGAAGCGACGGGTTTGCCGCACGCCAGCCGGATGCCCGGCATCATGCATGCCTGCGGCCACGACGGCCACACCACGATGCTGCTGGGCGCCGCGCAGTATCTGGCGGCGCAGCGGAGGTTCGATGGCACCCTGAGGCTCTACTTCCAGCCCGCGGAGGAAGCGGGCGTCGACAGCGGCGCGCAGCGCATGATCGCAGAAGGCCTGTTCAAGCGTTTCCCCTGCGACGCCGTCTTCGGCATGCACAATCATCCGGGCGAGCCGGCGGGCAGGTTCCTGTTCCGCAGCGGCGCCTTCATGGCTGCCGGCGACAAGGTCACCATCACCGTGCACGGCAAGGGCAGCCACGCCGCGCGCCCGCACCTGAGCATCGATCCCGTGGTGGTCGCGTCGAGCATCGTGATGGCGTTGCAGACCATCGTGGCCCGCAACGTGAATCCCGCCTCCACGGCAGTGGTCACCGTCGGTGTGTTGCGCGCCGGCTCGGCGAACAACGTGATACCTGCCTCGGCGACGCTGGAACTCAGCGTGCGCTCCTTCGACCCTGCCGTGCGCGAGCTGCTGCGCACGCGCATCGAGGCGCTGGTCCAGGCGCAGGCGCTGAGCTACGGCGCCAGCGCCGAGGTGGACTATATCTATGGCTACCCGGTCGTCGTCAACAGCGAGCCCGAGACCGCCTTCGCCATCGAGGTGGCGCGAGAGCTGGTCGGCGCGCAAGGCGTCGACGCCAGCTTCGAGCAGGTGATGGCCAGCGAGGACTTCGCGTTCATGCTGCAGGAGCGGCCGGGCTGCTTCCTGCGCCTGGGCAACGGCGTCGGCCTCGGCGCGGGAGAGGGCGGGTGCATGGTCCATAACCCTGGCTACGACTTCAACGACGACAACCTGCCGGTCGGCGCGGCCTTCTGGGCGCGGCTGGTAGAGCGCTACCTGCCCGTCGCGTGAGCCCCCGCCGCCCGACTTTCCTTGATTTCGCCATTCTTCCGGTCTACACCCATGAAACGCATTTCCCGAGTCCTGTTCGCCATGCTTGGCCTGATGACACCGCTGCTGGCAGCCTCGCAGCCGGCCTATCCTTCCAAACCGGTCAGGATCGTGGTGGGTTATGCCCCTGGCGGCTCCGCTGACTCGGTGGCGCGGCTGCTGGCAAGCCGCCTCTCCGTGCAGATGGGCCAGCCCTTCGTCGTGGAGAATCGTCCCGGCGCGGCCAGCAGCATCGCGGCCAACTCGGTGGCCCGCTCCACCAGCGACGGCTACACCCTGTTCCTTGGCTCCAATGCCAACGCCATCAACGCCACGCTGTACAGGAAGCTGTCCTTCGATATCCAGAAGGACTTCATCCCCGTGGCCCTGGTGACCAGCTTTCCCAATGTGATGGTGGTCAATCCGGCACTGCCCGTGAAATCGGTCGCCGATTTCATCGCCTATGCCAAGGCCCACCCCGACGCGGTCAACTTCGGCTCGTCCGGGGTCGGCTCGTCGACGCATCTGTCCGGCGAGATGTTCAAGTCGATGGCCGGCATCCGCATGGAGCACGTGCAATACAAGGGCAGCGCGCCGGCCCTGACCGACCTCATGGCCGGGCAGGTCCAGGTGATGTTCGACAACGCACCGTCCGTGCTGCCCTTCATCAAGAGCGGCAAGCTGCGCGCGCTGGCAGTCACCAGCAGCCAGCCGCAGGCGTTCGCGCCCGGCGTGCCGACCGTGGCTGCATCGGGCCTGCCGGGCTTCGAGGTGAAGTCCTGGTATGGGCTCTTTGCCCCCGCGAGCACCGCGCCGGCGATCGTCGATGCGCTGAACAGGCAGGTGAATGCCGCGCTGCGCGACCCGTCGGTGCGGGCAAGCCTCGCCACGCTTGGCGCCGTGCCGGAAGGCGGCTCGTCCGAGGCCATGCGCACGCACCTGTCGCGCGAAATCCCGAAATGGGCGGCCGTGATCCGCAGCTCCGGCGCAGCCGCCGAATGAGCGGGCGGCGGTTCCCCTGATCGATTTGCCAACCAGTGAGACCCGACATGCAATTCCTGGCTCTTTCCCGCATGCGCACGGACCTGTACGCCGACGCCGATTTCGCACCGTATCTCGAAGACGAGGCGCAGCGCGCCCGCACGCTGTATGCCGAAGGCCACCTGCGCCAGATCTGGTATCGCGGCGACGAACGCGGCGCCGTCTCCATCCTCGAAGCTGGCAGCCTTGGCGAGGCACAGGCGATGGTGGATTCACTGCCGCTGGTGAAGGCCGGCATGCTGCAGATCCTGCATGTCATTCCATTGCTGCCTTACCGCGGCTTCGGCCCGCGCGCCTGAGCGTAGTCCCGCAACGGGCTTCGAAGGCACCGCACTCGCGAGTGCCTTCATCCGCTTTCATCGCCTTCATCGCCTTCATCCGCCCTCGAGCCTGAGCCCGCGGTCGGGCGTGAAGGCATGCCGCAGCCTTCTGCGGCGATTGCGGCGTTACACTGTCTTCGCAGCTATGCGGTCCGGTCGCAGGATCGGGCACCGCGTCGGGCACTACGGCATCGGAGAACAGGCATGCACCTTGGCGCGCCACCGCGTACGACTCCACGCACAGTCTGGCGCCGCGCAAGGTCGCGTCCTCGCCAGGCGGTCGTCCTGTGCTTCGCGGCGGTGTTCATCGTTACGCTGGTTCTTGCCGGGCGCCAGTATTTCCTTGTCCGTGCACGAGAACTGGATCTGCGCGCGCATCGGCTGGAACTGCAGGGCCTGGCGCTGGACGCCGATATTCGCGGCGCCAAGCGACAGATGCGCTTTCTGCGCAACAGCGCCCAGCATTATCTCGCCGAGCAATCGGCGCAGGTCGATCCGGCAGCGGACGAGCCGCTGCGCAAGGCGCTCGCCGCGCAGGACAATCCGCTGTGGAGCCTCCAGGTGCCGGATGCCGATGCGCCGGTCCGCGGCATCGGCTCGCAGCAACTGAGGCGGATTCCCGGGCTGGGCCGCCGGGACTCGACCCTGCTCGAGGATCTGAAGCTGTCCCGCGTGATGAGCCAGTTGCTGGCCGTCCAGTATCGGATGAGCGCGGATCTGGCGCATGCCTTCTTCGTTTCGGCAACTGGCGTTGTCGTTGCCTGCCCGCCGGTGGCGGACGAGCAGGTCGCCGCCTTTGTCGAGCTGTTCGCTTCATCGGGGCTGTTCAGCCCCGCGCGAGAACGCCTGCCGGACCACGACGTGATCTTCGACCCGGTCCTTGGGCGAAGAAGCCTTGCGGGACCGCTTTTGCTGTTTGCCACCCCGGTGATCCTCGACGGCGCGATTCGCGGTGCCATCGTATTCGAGATCCCGCAGAGACGCATCCAGGACTACCTGCATGCCGCGACCAGCCACGACGATACCCGCGCGCTCGTGGACCGGCGCGGAACGCTCATCGCATCGAGCGAGAGCACGTTTACCGTCACGGACGAAAGCTGGCTGAAGACGCTGCCGGCATACTGGAGCGGCCTGGCGGTCCCGACGCTGTTCCGGGCTGGCGGCGGTATGTTGAGTGTCCGCCAGGACTTTCTCCTGTACAGAAAGCTGGAAAACGCCGACCTCGTGCTGCTCGACCATGTGCCGGCGGGAACGTTGTTCCTGGCCGTGGTCGGCCAGTTCAGCGTGCCGTTCGCCGGTATCTGGCTACTGCTGGGCCTCCTGCTGTGGGCGACGCTTGCCGTGGTCGACCAGTTGCTGAAGCGGCAGATGATACTGGGCGACCAGTTGCGGGAGCTCACGCGCGTGGACGCGCTGACCAGACTGGCAAACCGGCGGCGGCTGGAAGCGGACTTCGATGTCCTCACGCGGGGGCGCCGCATCGAGCGGCCCATCTCGCTGTTGATGATCGATATCGACCACTTCAAGCATGTCAACGATAGCTGGGGCCATGCGGCCGGCGACGAGGCCCTCAAGACACTGGCAACCGTGACGCGGGCAGTGGCGCGGCCGCAGGATCTGGTGGCTCGCTACGGCGGGGAGGAATTCTGCGTCCTGCTGCCGGATACCTCGCTGGATGAAGCTGCGCGGATTGCGGAGCGGATGCGGCTTGCCATTGCCCAGGCTGTGTGTACGCTCCCGGAGGCGACCTTGCCGGAGACCGCACCCGGCCGGGAGATTCGATTCACGGTGTCGATTGGCGTGGCGGAGCTGATTGCCGACGCATGCCGCGATCTTGGCGAACTGGTCGCGGTCGCAGACCGGAGGCTATATGCGGCCAAGGACGACGGCAGAAACAGGGTGGTGGCGCAAGAATCGACGCGCGGGACGGATGTCCCCTGAACGCGCCGGTGGTCGCGCCTCTGGGGCGCGGCCACCGGCGGCAGGGCGGCTTACTGCAGGTTGCCGGCCACGGCGATGGTCTGGCCCGTGATGTAGTTCGAGTCCGGCGAGCAGAACAGGTACACGCCACCGGCGGCTTCTTCCGGGGTGCCCCCGCGGCCGAGCGGGTTGCGCTGGGCGTGGGTCTTGAGCATTTCCGGATTCAGGCCGACGCGGATGTCGCGGCCGTCGATGTTCACCGTGGCGCCGGCCTTGGCATCGGCCGAGGTCATGCGCGTGTGGATCAGGCCGAACGCCACGGCGTTGACGTTGACGTTGAAGCGGCCCCATTCGCGGGCGATGGCGCGCGTCATGCCGATCACGCCGGCCTTGGCGCCGGAGTAGTTGATCTGGCCGGCGTTGCCGTTGAGGGCCGAGGTCGACGAGATATTCACGATCTTGCGGTAGACCTCGCGCCCGGCTTCCTGGTCGGCGGCGTGCAAGGCCTTGATGTGCGGATAGGCGGCGCGCAGGATGCGAAAGGGCGCGGTCATGTGGCAGTCGAGGATGGCGTACCACTGCTCGTCGCTCATCTTCTGCACCACGTCGTCCCAGGTGAAGCCGGCGTTGTTGACGAGGATGTCGATGCTCTTGAAGTTCGTCATCGCGGTGTTGACGAAGCGCTCGGCGAAATCCGGCGCGCTCACGTTGCCCACGCAGGCCACGGCCTCGACGCCCATGGCCTTGAGTTCTTCCACGGTCTGGTGCGCCGGCTCGGCGTCCAGGTCGTTGATCACCAGGCGTGCGCCTTCGCTGGCCAGGCGCCTGGCGATGGCGTTGCCGATGCCGCGGCCCGAACCGGTGACCAGTGCCACCTTGCCGTCAAGTGTTCCCATGTCTTGTCTCCTGAGTATCAAGTAGTTACAGCGCGACGACAGCGTCGCCGAGGATCTTGGTTTCGCCATACTGGTTGGCGGTCTGGATTTCCAGCTTGATGCGGCGCTCGCCGTTCTTTTCCATTTTTTCCACCACACGGCCGCTGCAGGTGATGCGGTGGCCGAGGTGCGTGATGCCGACGAAGCGCACGCCGAACTCGCGCAACTGGCGCTGGTCCACCCACAGGGTCAGCAGGCGGCCCAGGTAGGCCATCGACAGCATGCCGTGCGCGAACACGTCTGGCATGCCGGCCTTGCGCGCGAAGTCGGTGTCGATATGGATCGCGTTGTGGTCGTTCGAGGCGCCGGCAAACAGCGCCAGCGTGGTGCGGTTGACCGCTCCCAGCGTCAGCGGGGGCAGGGTATCGCCGACCTGGATCTGGTCGAAGCTCAGATTGTTCATTCGGATTCTCCGTTTCAGCCGTTGCGTTGGACCAGCACGCTGCGCAGGTCGGCCACGTGCTCGCCGGCCTGGTTGGTCACGCGCGTCTCGCGCACCACGAAGTCCAGCGCGCCGCCTTTCTTCTCGTAGATGTCGGAGATGCGGGTCTGCAGGTGCAGCGTATCGCCGGCATAGGCCATGCGGTGGTAGATGAAGGACTGCTCGCCGTGCAGGATGCGTTCGACCTTGATGCCAAGCTCGTCGCGCCAGCCGCTCGGCGGCTGCGCCAGCTCCAGCGAGAACAGGAAGGTAGGAGGCAGCGGCAGGGCCGGGTGGCCGGCGTCGCGCGCGGCGGACTCGTCCGTATAGACCGGGTTGGTCTCGCCGGTGGCCTTGGCGAAGAAGCGCAGCTGGCTGGGGGCGGCGGTGGTGCGGAAATCCGCAATCACCTTGCCGATGAATTTCTTGTCGATCATGTCAGGGATTCCGTCGGGGCAGGGGAAGGGTCGGGGTCCGGGGTCCGGCGTCCGGGAGTTGCGGCCGGACGCCGGGCATCGTCATCCGTGCTTCTTGTAGACCGTGACGACGCACGCGCCGCCCAGGCCCAGGTTGTGCGACAGCGCCACCTTGGCGCCTTCCACCTGGCGCTGGTCGGCGGTGCCGCGGATCTGGTGGGTCATCTCGTAGCACTGGGCGAGGCCGGTGGCGCCGAGCGGGTGGCCCTTGGACAGCAGGCCGCCCGACGGGTTGACGACCCAGCGTCCGCCATAGGTGTTGTCGCCGTCGTTGACCAGCTTCTCGCCTTCGCCTTCCTTGCACAGGCCAAGGCCTTCGTAGGTCAGCAGCTCGTTCTGCGCGAAGCAGTCGTGCAGCTCGATCACATCGATATCGTCGGGGCCGATGCCGGCCTGTTCATAGACGCTCCTGGCGGCCGAGCGCGTCATCTCCGCGCCCACCACGCGGATCATGTCCCTGGTGTCGAAGGTGGCGGGCACATCGGTGGTGAGCGCCTGGGCGGCGATCAGCACGTCGGTGCGCAGGCCATGCTTGCGGGCGAATTCTTCCGAGACCACGATCGCGGCGGCGCCGCCGCAGGTCGGCGGGCAGGCCATCAGGCGCGTCAGCACGCCGTCCCACAGCATCGGCGCGGCCATCACGTCTTCGGTGCTCACGATGTTGCGGAATACCGCCAGCGGATTGCGCGCGGCGTGCTGGCTGGCCTTGGCGCGGATCCTGGCGAAGGTTTCCAGCCTGGTGCCGTACTTCTTCATGTGCGCCATGCCGGCGCCGGCGAACTGGCGGATGGCGTTGCTCAGGCCGTCGGGGCGCCCGACCAGTTCGTCGACCAGGTTGTTGGCGCGCTCCAGCGCGCTGGCGCGGTCGGTCCAGGCGGATTTCAGCGCGCCCGGCACCATGAACTCGAAGCCCACCGCCAGTGCGCAGTCGACCACGCCGCTTTGCACGGCCTGCCGCGCCAGGAACAGCGCGGACGAGCCGGTGGCGCAATTGTTGTTGACGTTGATGACCGGGATGCCGGTCATGCCGACCTGGTAGAGCGCCTTCTGGCCGCAGGTGGAATCGCCATAGACGTAGCCGGCATAGGCCTGCTGCACGTCGGCGTAGTCGATGCCGGCATCCTCCAGTGCCTGGCGGATGGCAATCGCGCCCATCGTGTCATAGGTTTCGCTGGTGCCGGGCTTCTTGAACGGGACCATGCCGACGCCGGCGACGAATACTTTACGAGTCATGTCATTCTTCCTTCGCTTGCTTGGGATTGCGCTGGCATGTTCAGAGCTTGCGCGAGATCAGGTCGCGCATGACCTCGCTGGTGCCGCCATAGATCCGCGTCACGCGCGCATCGACGAAGGCGCGGGCCACCGGGTACTCGAGCATGTAGCCGTAGCCGCCGTGCAGCTGCACCATCTCGTCGAGCGCGCGGCCCAGGGCTTCGGTGGCATACAGCTTGGCGATCGCGGCTTCTTCCAGCGTCAGGCGGCGGCGCACGTGCTCGGCCAGGTAGTGGTCCACCAGCAGGCGTACCGCCACGGCCTGCGCCTTGATGTCGGCCAGCTTGAACTTGGTGTTCTGGAAGTCCCACACGGTCTGGTTGAAGGCCTTGCGGTCCTTCACGTAGTTGATGGTGTGCTCGAGGCACACTTCCAGCTTGGCGGCGGCGCCCACGGCGATGCTCAGGCGCTCCTGCGGCAGCTCGCCCATCAGGTAGGCAAAGCCCTTGCCTTCTTCGCCGAGGCGGTTGGCCACCGGCACGCGTACGTTGTCGAAGAACAGCTCGGCGGTGTCCTGCGCGTACTGGCCCACCTTGTCGAGCTTGCGGCCGCGGCGGAAGCCGTCGCGCTCCGCTTCCACCACGATCAGGCTGACGCCGCGCGAGCCGGCGCCGGGATCGGTCTTGCACACCATGATGATCAGGTCGGCGTTCAGGCCGTTGCTGATAAAGGTCTTGCTGCCGTTGATCACGTACTCGTCGCCTTCGCGCACGGCGGTGGTGCGCACGGCCTTGAGGTCGCTGCCGGTACCCGGCTCGGTCATGCCGATGGCCAGGATGGCTTCGCCCGAGCACACCTTGGGCAGCCAGCGCTGCTTTTGCTCGTCGCTGCCCAGGCGGTTGATGTACGGGGCAATGATGTCGGAATGCACGCCGAAGCCCAGGCCGCTGACGCCGGCGCGCGCCAGTTCTTCGTTGTAGATCGCGCAATGGCCGAAGTCGCCGCCGCCGCCGCCGTACTCGGTCGGCAGCGTGATGCACAGCAGGCCTTCGCGGCCGGCCTTGAGCCAGGTTTCGCGGTCGACCACGCCGGCCTTGTCCCATTTGGCCTGGTGGGGAACGCACTCGCGTTCGAGGAAGCGGCGCACCGTGGTGCGGAACATTTCGTGGTCGTCGCGGAAGACGGTACGGGTGACTTGCATGGAAAGCTCCGGGAAGATGGGGTAAGGGGCTCGATACGGTGTCAGCGCACGCAGGCGATGTGCGCCGCGGGTTCGGGGTGGAACAGTTGTTCGACGAGATGGGCGCGGCGCGCGCGGGTGGCGGCCTGGTTGACATAGCCTTTGTCGGCGATCTCGTTGGCATCCATCGAAGGCGGCTCGGCCATCAGCATCAGGCGCTGCACGCTCAGGCTGCTGGCGCCGCCGCCCTGGGCGCGCAGCCGCTCGCTGAGCGTGTTCACCACCAGCGGGTGGCGCACCAGCGCTTCGGCGTCCAGGTCGGCCAGTGCCGGGTCAAGCTCGCGGCAGGCCGCGAGGTTGGGCCAGGCCAGCGCGGCCAGGTAGTCGTGATCGTGGCCGCAGACGACGGCATCGCTCAGCAGCGGCGCGCATTTGTCGACCAGTGCCAGGCGCACCGCGCCGGTCCGCACCCAGGTGCCGTTGGTCAGCTTGAAATCCTCGACCACGCGGCCGGCGAACGTCAGGCCGCGGGCCGGATCGGCGGGATCGGCCAGGCGCACGGCGTCGCCCAGGCAGAAGTAGCCTTCCTCGTCGAAGGCCGCGGCAGTGAGGTCGGGACGATTGACATAGCCGGCAAAGACGAAGGGGCCGCGCATGCGGATCTCGTAACGTCCGTCGCCGCCGTCGAGCGGCACCAGCTTGACTTCGGCGCCCGGCATCGGCACGCCGACATTGCCGACGCCGTCGGTGGCCCAGCTGCAATACACGCCCATGCCGGTGGTCTCGGTGGAGCCCAGGCCGGAGCAAAAGACAATGCGCTCGCCCACGGTCTGTTCGGCCGCGCGCTGGATGCGTTGCCACACGTCGCGCGGCAGGCTGGCGCCGCCATAGCTGAACATCACCGCGTTGGCGAACAGGCTGCGCGCGAGCGCCGGGTCGCGTTCGATCTCGGCGACCAGCACGGCCCAGGCGGACGGCACGCTGGTGAACACGGTGGGCGAGACCTCGCGCAGGTTGCGCACGGTGCGCTGGAACAAGCCGGGCACGGGGCGCCCGTCGTCGATATGGTGGGTGGCGCCCAAGGCAACGGCGCGCGTGAAATTGAGCACGCCGCCCAGGCCATGGTGCCAGGGCAGCCAGTCGAGGAACACCGGCTGCCGCTCGACGAGGGCGGCGAGGTTGTTCGCGTAGTAGGCGGTCACGGCCGCGAGATTGCTGTAGGCGATGGCAACCCCCTTGGGTACGCCGGTGGAGCCCGAGGTGAACAGCACGCGCACGGTGTCGGCGGGGCGAATGGCGGCGCGGGCGCTGGCCAGCGCGGCCAGCCGCGCGGGCGTCAGCTCGGTGGCGGTCAACGTGCTCCAGGCAAGCTGGCCGGCCGCCGCGCCCTCCACCGCGATGACCTGCGCCTCGGGGCGTTCGAGGGCTGCGATGGCGCGCTCGAAGGGCGCGGCTGCCTGGACGAAGAACGCCGCCGGCGGCACCAGCCCGGCAATGCCTTTGAGGCGCGCGAAATCGCGGCTGATGGTGGCATAGGCGGGCGACACCGCGGCGGCGGGCACGCCCACGTATTCGGCGGCCAGCAGCAGGACCGCCTGCTCGATGGAGTTGCCTGACAGCAGCATCAGCGGCCGGTCTTGCCCGAGGCCGAGCTCGAGCAGGGCGGCTGCCACGGCCTGGACCTGGTGCCACAGTTCGGTCCAGCTGATCGAGCGCCAGGCCCCCTGCGCATCGCGCTCGCGGAAGGCGGCATTGGCGCCGCGCTGGTCCGCCCATTGGGGCAGGAAGTCGGCCAGGCCTTGCTGCGGGATGACGGCGGGCGGGGTCGCGCAGCGCAGCAGCAGCGTGCCGTCGTCGCGGCGCTCGACCAGCGTGGGGCGCTCGGGAAGCCCGGCGGGCCGGTAGACGGGAACGACGGGACGGTCGGCGGCAGCCGGCGCGTGCGCGGCCATTGGAGTGTTCATTGCACCTGTCTCCTGGGCTGGATGCGCGGGTGCGCGCCAGCCGTTTGTTCTTGCTCTGTGTGTTCCCGGGGCCAGCTATCGATGCGGATTCGCGATGCGGATTCGCGCGATTGCAGCGGGTATTGGCATGTCGCTAAGTTACCGCCAAGGGGGGGCGCGCCATAACCACCCGCGTCAGGTGGTTCCGCCTGCGGCCCGGGTGGCCCTGGGCACGGCAACGGGACGATCGCCGACGGGCCGGGCCGCCGCGCGGGGCGTCAGGGCATGCCAGCGCGGGCCATGCGCGGGCACGCGCCGCCGGCTGGCCGACGGCGGCGCCCGGCGGCCAGGAGGAGAAGGAAAGAGAAGGAAAGGAGCGGGGAAAGGGGAAGGGAACGGCGCGGGGCCGGGGCGCCGCGCGCGGCAGGCTCAGCCGCCCTGGCCAGGCAGGTCGGCGTCCGGGTCCGCATCCAGTGCCATGTCGCGCACGCGCGCCACGGCCTCGTCGCGGCTGCTGACACCGAGCTTGCGGAAAATGTTCCGCAGGTGCCATTTCACGGTTTCCGGCGACAGGCCCAGCGTGCGCGCGATCTTCTTGTTGGGCAGCGCTTGCCCGAGCAGCCGCACCACATCGGCCTCGCGCTCGCTAAGCGCTTCCGCGCCGGTAGCGGCCAGCCCGCCGGCGCCGGCTACCGCAGGTGCGGCGGGTGCGGCAGGCGCGGCGGGCATGCCGGCCGCCTGTGCTGCCTGCGCGGAGGACAGGCGCTCGACGTAGAAGGCCAGCAAGGGATCGAGCGCCTGGTCCTGCATGATCGCGCCGAGCAGGTCGAGTGCCGCCGGCTCCGCATCGAGCAGGCTGCGTACCAGGCCGAGACGATGGCCCCGGCGCAAGGCCGCCAGCAGCTTGTCGCGCGCGGGCTCGGGCATGCCCAGGCGGAAGTCCACCACCGCGCCCTGCCATTGCAGCTGGGCCACGTGGCGCTGCCAGCCACGCGCGTCGCACAAGGCGATCAGCGGCGCCAGGCGCTGCGCCGCGCCCGCCAGGTCGTCGTGCGCCAGGCATAGCTGGATGCGCGCGCGCTCGGCCACCACGCGGATCTCATCGAGTGCGCTTGGCTGCGTGTGGGGGTGGCGTGCGTCGATGACATCGAGCCGCGCCAGCGCGGCATGCGCGGCATCCGGGTCGCCATTCGACAGGTGTCGCCGGACTTGTTCGCCGAGGCTATGGGCCAGCAGGCGGTCCAGGCCCAGTTGTGCGGCGTACTCCTCCAGCCGCTCCAGGTAGGCCGATGCATCGAGCCGGTGGCCGGCGGCCCAGTGGCATGCCGACAACACCATCAGCACGCGCAGCACCGAGTCCGGAATCGAAACCCGCTCGAGCACATCCACGCGGTCTTCCAGCAGCCGGCGCGCGCCAGCGATGTCGTTTTGTTCGTAGAGCACTTCGCCGAGCAGCGCGGCGGCGAAGCAGCCGGGCTCGGCCGCCGCGCTGCCGGCCCTGTCCGCTTCGTACAGGACGTCACGGCAGATGCGCTCGACCTGGATCATCTTGCCTTCCAGGGCGAAGCTGAAGCCCACCACGCAGCGCCCGTTCAGGCTGCCGGAGGCGGTGCCCAGCAGCGGCGTGCCTTCGACCAGCAGCGGCGGCGCTTCGGCCTGGATGCGGCGCGCGCGCTCGTACTCGCCCAGGTGCATGTACAGCCACGACAGCAGGTTGTTGCGCCCGCCCACGGTGGCCGGCTCGACACCGGCGGGCGTCTGCAGCATCTCCGGCAGCAGGGACATCGCGCTGTCGGTGTCGTCGCGCTGCACCGCCAGCCCGAAGCGCAGCATGGTGAGGCGGTAGCGGGCGAGCAGGTCGTCTGGCGCAATGTCGGCAAGCAGGCGTTCGATGCTGGCCGCGGCTGCGTCCAGCTCGCGTGCGAAGGTCTGCATCTGCAGGGTCAGCAGGCGCAGCTTGATGCGGGCCTGGATTTCCTCGGGCGGCAACAGGCGCATCAGCCTGATCAGCTTGCGCTGTTCGCCCCTCGCGCCGAGCGTGCCGGCATGTTCCTGCACCAGGTCGGCGGCCGCGGCGGTCTCGCCCGCCAGCACGGCGTGGCGCACCGCCTCCTCCAGCAGGCGATGGGCGCGGAACCAGTGCCAGGCAGCCGCGTGCACGGCACGCTGCTGGCCTTCGCTGCGCGCGCGGAAGCGCTCCAGCAAGGTCTCGCGCAGCAGCGGGTGCAGGCGGTACCAGGTCTCGCGATCCGGCCCGTCGACCGGGGCGATAAAGAGGTTGTCGCTGTCGAGCCGCGCCAGTAGCGCGACCGCATCGGCCGAGGTTTGCGACTGGTCGCCCAGCGCCACGCACAGCGAGGCGCTGAAGCGCTGGCACGCGGCCGCGCGCACCAGCAGCTCGGCTTCGGCCGGCGCCAGGCGGGCCAGCACTTCGCGCTCGAAATAGTCGGCGAAGGCACCGGCGTCCTGCACATTGGCGCGCACGAAGGCGTCGGCCGACGATACGCCATCGATGAGCTGCTTGCGCCGCTTCCAGCGCGTGGCAAACAACTGCAGCCCGGCCACCCAGCCATCGGTCAGCTCGTGCATCAGGCGCGCGTCGCGCGTGGTGATGTCGCTCAGCTGCGCCTTCAGGAAGCGCTCGGACTCCGCCAGCGTGAAGCGCAGGTCGCGCTGGTCCAGCTCCAGCACCAGGCCCTGGTCACGCAGGCGGCCGAGCGAGAGCGGCACGGTGCCGCGCGATGCCAGCGCGATATGCAGGTTGGCGGGCGCGTAGTCGAACAGCCACTGCAGTGCCTCATGGACCCGCGCGTCGGCAAGATGCTGCAGTTCGTCGAGTACCAGGACCAGTTCGCGCGGATGCGCGGCGATGCCCTGCACGAGCGCTAGCACGGTGCGCTCGACCGCTTCGGGGTCCACGCCGCGCCCGCCCAGCAGCGCCGCTTCGCGCACGATCGCGGGATCGACCCGGGCCAGGCTGCCCAGCAGGGCATCGAGCAAGCGCGCCAGGTCGTTGTCGTCGGCGGACAGGGTCAGCCATGCCACGTCGAAGCCAAGCGTCAGCAAGGCCTGGCGCCACGCCAGCAGCGTCGCGGTCTTGCCGCAGCCGGCCGGGCCTTGCAGCACGATCGCGCGCCGGCGCCGCGCCTCGGTCAGCTGGGCCAGCAGGCGTTCGCGCGCCAGCACCCTGACCGTGTCGCGCGGCGGCTGCAGCTTGGCCTGGCCGGTGGCGTCCGGTGCCGCGCCGGGAAGTGGGCTTGCGCCGGGGGTGGAGGGACTTTGCGGCATAGGTAACCGGTGCCTTCTTGCTGGCCTGGCGCAGGCCATGCCGGCAAGCGCCAGGCGCAGATGAAATGGTGCATTGTACAGCGCACCTGCCGCGGCCCGGGCCTTGCCGGGGCCGGCGCGCACCGCTTTTTTGCGCGGGATTCGCCGCGCTTGCGCGTGGCCTGCGCGCGCGGCCACGGGGGCCACCCGGATCAGGTGGGGGAGCCGGGACAGGGGCTCGCGCAATGCCACCCTAGTATATATTTCGCGCAATCGGCGAAGGTGCGCGTTCTCCCCGGTTACGCGCACCTTCGGGACGCCCGACCTTCACCGGGGCAAGCCGGCCGTACCTTCGCGTGCCGCCCGACGGTCTTGCCGAGAGCCGAAATCCGATGCAACGGTATCATCCTGTTCCCCCTGCCGAAGTGGCGCCGCCACGCCTTGGCAAGCGCCTGATCGTGCGCGAAGCCTTGCTCGCCAGCCTGCACGACGCGCGCCAGCGCAAGCTCGTGCTGATCACCGCCGGTGCCGGCTTCGGCAAGACAACCCTGATGGCGCAGTGGCGCCAGAAGCTGATCCGCGAAGGCGCCAGCGTGGCGTGGCTGTCGCCATGCGCCGGCGAGGATGCGCCGCAGGCATTGTGGGCAGGCCTGCGCGCCGCCTTGCTTCATGCGGCAGGCCCCGGCGCCCAGGCGGCATGTCCGGACGATGCGCAGGCCGCGCCGCAACGCCTGGCTGCTGGCCTGGTCCGGGCGCTGGCCACCGCGCGCGAAGAACTGTACGTAATGATCGACGAGTTCGACCGCGTCGGCGACCCCGCCAGCCGGGCCTTGCTGCAGGCCATCCTCGAAGCGCGGCTGCCCAACCTGCACCTCGTCATCGCATCGCGCAAGGCGCCGGCGCTGTTGCTGGGCCGGCTGCGCGCGCTGGGCGAACTGGGCGAGTTGGGCGGCGCCGACCTGGCATTCTCGTATCCGGAAACACTCGCCTTCCTGAAATTGCATCGCGACGCACGCGTGGACCTGGATGCCGCCACGCGCCTGCACTCGCTCAGCGACGGCTGGCCTGCCGGGCTGCAACTGCTGTCGGCCTCGCTCAAGCAGGGGCAGCGCCATCCCGCTCGCCTGCGCGCACTGGCGCCCCATGCCGATCGCCTGCATGCCTACTTGCTGGAGGATGTGCTTGCCGGCCTGCCGGGCGAGTTGCTCGCCTTCATGCAGTCGGTCTCGGTGCTGCCGCGCTTCAATGCGGCGCTGGCCGCCTTTGTCACGGGCGCCGGCCACGCCGCGGCGCTGATCGAGGCGATCGACGCGCACGGCTCGTTCCTGCTGCCCGCGCACGCGCACACGTGCTCGCCCACGGATGAGGCGGGCGACTGGTACCGCTTCCATCCGATGTTTACCGCATTCCTGGCGCAGCGCCTGGCAGCCGGCCAGGAGGACGTGGCCGCGCTGCATCGCCGTGCCGCCGCATGGTTCGTGCGGCAAGGGGACTTCGCCGAGGCGGTGCCGCACGCGCTGCTGGGCAAGGATTTCGATGCTGTCGCCGGCCTGGTGGAGCGCGCGCTGCCGGCCCTGCCCAGCCTGAGCCAGCTGCGGGCCTTCCGCCAATGGATCGAAGCCGTGCCGTGCGAACGGCTGGCGCCGCATCCGCGCCTGCTGCTGCTTGCCGGCTGGGCCAGCGCCGTGACGGCGCGGCCCGCCGAGGCCGAGGCATGGATGACGTTACTCGAGGCGGCCCGCCCCGGCGCTGGCGTCTCGCGGCATGGCCGGCTGCTGCGTGGCGTGATCGCCCTGCAGCGCGATGACATGGCGCAACTGGAAGCGATCCTGGCCACGCTGGATCACGTCCCGCTGGGCCTGGCGGCGCTGGAGCACATCCGGCTCGGCCTGACCCTGCGCTGCCTGGCCGCGCGCGGGCGCCACGCGGACGTGCGCGATCTGCTTGCCTCGGCCGCGGCAAGCGCGGCGCGCAACGGCACCGGCGAACTGGCGCTGATGGCCCGGGCGACCACGGCCGGCGCGCTGCTGCTCGAAGGCTATGCCGTGCAGGCCGAACGCCTGAGTACGGAGGCCCTGGCCGATGCGGAGCGCCGTCATGGCCGCCGTTCGGTCGGGGCCTGCTTCTGCGCGGCGACGGCGGCGGTGGTCCTGTATGAGCGGGACGACACCGAGGCGGCGCGGCTGGCCCTGGCCGACCGGCTCGACATGCTCAAGCTGTCGTCGCCCGATGTCGTGCTGCGGGCCGCGCGGTGCCATGCCCGCCTGGAAGCGCTGGCCGGGCTGCCGCACGACGCCGTGGCCTACCTGATCGACATGGAAGCGCATTTCCGCGGGCGCGGCATTGCGCGCGGGGTCGCGCACATGGTGTCCGAGCGGCAGCGCATCGTGCTCGCGGGAGGCGACTGGCGGCACGCGCAGTCGCTGCAGGCCGCGCTCGACCTGCTGGCCCAGGGCCATGCGGGCGAGACCATGATCATGGCCGCGCTGGCGCGCGCGCGGCTCGCGCTGGCCATGGGCGAGGCGCAGGGCGCGCTGCTGGCGCTCGAACCGGCGCGCGCTGCGATCACGGGGCTGGGCAGGGAGGCGATGATGGTCACCTCCGATGTCCTGCAGGCCCTGGCGCTGGATGCGCTGGGGTGCCACGTCGAGGCTACCGCTTGCCTGGAGTCGGCGGTGGCCACGGCGTATCGCCTGGGCCTGGTGCGCACGCTGCTCGATGAAGGCGAGCGTGTGGGCGGCTTGCTGGGGCGCCTGGGTCGGCGGGGCGATGCCACGCAGCAAGCCTATCTCGCCAGATTGCAGGGCTTGCCGCCCGCCATGTCCGCTACGTCCGCCACATCAGGGACATCCGCGACCTCCGCAACAGGCGGCGAGCGCGTCGGCACCGCGACGCACGCGCCGGGCAAGACAGGGCTGCCGGGCCTGACCCGCCGCGAGCAGGAGATCCTCGGGCTGCTGGAGCAGTCGATGTCGAACAAGCGCATCGCGCTGGCGCTCAATATCAGCGAGCTGACGGTGAAGTGGAATCTCAGGCAGATCTTCGCCAAGCTCGGCGTGTCGCGGCGCTACGATGCCATCGTTGCCGCGCGCCGGCAGGGCCAGCATACGGGGGCCGGCTGACGGCACCGGCGTGTGCCCGGCGTGTCGGGTATGTCGGGCCGCAGAGGCCCGCGCCGGCTGTCTTGTGGCCAGCCGGCGCGGACGCGGCGCTTGAGTACCGGTTCAGGTCAGGCGCTCACGATAAGCGCTCACGGCGAGCGCTCCGGTCAGGCGTTCAGGTCAGGCGCTCAGAAGATATGGCGCACGCCCATCGTGACGCCGACCATGCCTTTCTGCCCCGTCATCTGCGGATAGTTGAACGCGTAGGCCGTGGTCGCGCTGTCGAAGCTCAGGCCGCCATTGCGCGCATAGCCCGCCGACAGGTAGACGTCCGTGCGCTTGCTGAAGTTGTAGTCGGCGATAAAGCTGTACTGCTGCATATTGGGCGGATTGGTCGACGCCGAGGTCGCCGTGGCGCGCTGCGACTTGACGTCCGCATAGAAGTAGGCGAGCGACAAGCCAAGCGCCGGCGTGGCCTGGTAGTTGACGCCGGCCCAGTAGTAGTCGTCACGCAGGAGCGTGCCGCCACTGGCGAAGTCGGCCTTGTTCCAGCGGTAGCCGCCCGTGAACTTGAGCGGGCCGGTGGTGTAGCTGAGGGCGCCGGCGGCCTTGCGGACCGTGCCTGGCTGCCCGACGTTGACCGCGGGCCGCCATTCGTCGTAGGCAAGCGACGCGCCGAAGCCATTGCTCAGGTACATCAGCGAGCCGCCGAAGGCCGTGTTGTCGCTGAAGTGTCCCGGCGTCTCGCCGGCGCCGCCGTTGGCCAGGGCCGTGCTGGCATTGAGCACCGAGACGCCGGTGCCGAACGAGTAATGCGCCACGGCCTGGAGCCCGCCGAACTGGCCCGTGTACTTGACCATATTGCTTTCGCGGTAGTTCAGGCCCAGCCACCAGATACCGGGCTCATAGGTGGCCGCGAAGCGCAGCGGCGAGAAGTTGGCGAGGCCGTCGAAGAAGCTGGTGTACTGGCGGCCCAGCGTGATCTTGCCGTAGGTGTTGTTCTGCAGCCCGACGAAGGACTGGCGCGAGAACAGCGTGTTCGATTGCAGCGCGCCGGTATCGGGCTGGAAGCCGCTTTCGAGCACGAACAGCGCCTGGTTGCCGCCGCCGAGGTCTTCCACGCCGCGCAGGCCCCAGCGCGATGCGGACAGGCCGCCCACGCTCGGCTGCGCGAAGCGGCTGCCGCCGACCGTCGGGGTCGCGGGCGAGGCGGCCACCCGGTTGACGTACTCCACGGATGCGTCGATCACGCCGTAGAGGGTGACGCCCGACTGTGCAGATGCCGCGCCGCTCACTGCGCTCAATGCCGCCATGGCGACGAGTGTTCTTTTCATGCTGAGTCCTCTCCTTATCGTTGTATGCAGGGCACCGGGCACCTTCCTCCACTGCCGTGCCCGTGATGGCATTAGAGCGTGGGGCTCTTTTTCCGAACCCACCCAAAAAGGAGTGAATCGCGGTGATCGTGGTTTTATTCCCGCTGGAAATCGGCCAGGCGGTCAGTCCCTATTGACGCGCGGCCGCAGACGGGCGGCGGATCAGTCGGCCTTGACGCCGGTCGACCTGATGAGGCGCCCCATCACCGGTTCGAAGGTCTCGAAGTCGCGCTTGAATTCCTGCGCGGTGCTGCCCACCGGCTCCAGCGCGAGCGACTCGAAGCGTTCCTTCATCGGCGCGGAATTGACCGAGGCGCGTGCCTCGGCTTCCAGGCGGGCGAGCACCGGCGCGGGGGTGCCGGCGCGCGCCACCAGGCCGACCCAGCCCGGCGTGGTCAGCTCCTGGTCCTTCAGGCCGGCCTCGAGCAGGGTCGGCACGTTCGGCAGTTCCTTGACCCGGTGCTTGCCGACGATCGCCAGCGGGCGCAGCCGCCCGCTCTGGATCTGCGGGCCCAGCGTGCTGACCGAGCCGATGGCCCAGGCGACGTTGCCGCCGAGCATGTCCTGCACCATCGGCGCTTCGCCCTTGTAGGCGATGTGCGTCATGTCGAGTCCGCGCGACTGGTTCAGGTAGGTGCCCAGCAGATGCGGCATGCTCCCGACCCCGTACGAGCCGTAGCTGACCTTGCCCTTGTTCTGCGCGGCCCAGTCAAGGAACTCCTGCATGTTCTTCACCGGGACCTTGTTGTTGACCACCAGCACGATCTGGCCGATGCAGATCTCGGAGACGAAGGCGAGATCGCGGCGCACGTCGTAGGGCACGTGCGAGTAGAGGTACGGCGTGTTCATGAGCGGCGTGGAGTGCGTGACCAGCAGCGTGTAGCCGTCCGGCGCCGCGCGCGTCAGCGTCTGCACGGCCAGCATGCCGGCGGCGCCAGGCTTGTTGTCGACGATGATGGTCTGTCCCAGCCGCTTGCCCATGTCTTCGGCCAGCGTGCGGGCAATGACGTCGGTCGCGCCGCCGGGCGGCCCGGGCACGACGAAGGTGATGGTGCGCGTGGGGTAGGCTTGCGCGCCGCAGACGGCGCTCCAGGCAAGAAGGGCAGCGGCAAGCAGGGTTTTCTTACGCATCTGGCATGACCTCGCAATTGAGTTGGGCTGAGTGGATTCCGCCCGGATTCCGCCCGGGTTCCGGCCAGTGCGGGCGCGCTGGCCGGGCCCGGTCAGGAGGGCTTCCCGAGTGCGACGTTAGGGGATGCGGCGAGGGCTGTAACCCACCCGTGTCGGCGGGGCGGGATTCCACTATCCGGGTCAACCCGGCGGGCCGTGCGCGATGGCGCGCGACGGTGCGCGATGGTGCGCGACGGTGCGCGGTGCCGTGGAAACGCCGGCGCTTGGGAAAGGAAAAGGATCTCCGCCCGTCAGGCCGGAGATCGAAAACCTCGCCGGCATCGAGGCACCGGCAAAGTGGAGACAAGCTGAGAGGCCGCTGGGCGATGCGCCGCGGCGCGCTTCACGATCCCGGTGGGCGCAACACAAGCCTACGGAAGATCAGGCACGCACGCCCCCGCCAGAAGGGAGGGGGTGCCGGATCGCAACGGCGATTCCGCTGTGCCGCACCGGGTCAGGACGGAGCGCGGACCGGCGGCGGGATGCCTGCCGCCGGCTCGGGGCGGCTGTCGCTTCTGCCTAGGTAGAACACGCCCGCCGCGTGCAGAGCGGTGCGCTCCCCGACCATGACCCGGCAGTTCACATTGGCGACGCGCGCGCCTTGCTTGAGCAGGTCGACGTGCGCTTCGACCCAGTCGCCGGCATGGACCGGGCCGAGATAGTCCACGCTCAGGTGCAGCGTGCGCGCCGGCGGCGTGCCGAGCCGGCGCACCATGACGATGCCGAAGGCACTGTCGGCCAGCATGGCCAGGAAGCCGCCGTGCGCGATGTCCATGTTGTTGAGGTGCTCTGCGGCGATGCGCACGCCCACCACGGGCCGCTGTGCGTGCAGGTAGAAGCCGCCGCAAAGCCGCGCGAAGCCCCTGGCGCCGCCGACCGGCTCGAAGCCGGCTGGCACGTCGTGGTCCTGCGCGGGTGGCTGCGCCAACGTTGAGGGGCACTGCGCGATGGCGGCGGAAGATTGCGTCTGAGGCATGGTTTTGATTCTCCGGTCAGGACGGCTTGCGCCTGCGTTCAGGCATCCGGCAGGAAGCCGAGCCCCAGTTCCTGCAAGCGCGCCACGGCCGGTGCATCGAAGCCCCAGTCGCGCAGCGCGGCGGCGCCGTGCTCGCCACGCGCGGGGGCGGGGCGGTTGATTTCCGATGGCGTGCCGAGGAATCGCGGCGCGGGCCCCGGCTGCACCACGCCAGCCACTTCCACGAAGCTGCCGCGTGCGCGGTGTTGCGGATGGTCGGGGGCTTCGGAGAAGGCCAGCACCGGCGCCACGCAGGCGTCGCTGCCTTCGAACACCGCGCACCACGCGTCGCGCGTGCGGGTCAGGAAGACCGCCTCGAAATGCTGCCGCAGGAGCGGCCAGCCGCCGCGGTCGTGTTGCCCGGGCAGGCCCTTGTCGGCCAGCCCGAGCTTGTCCAGCAACTCGGCGTAGAAGCGCGACTCGACCGCGCCCACCGCCATGTAGTGGCCGTCGCTGGTGCGGTAGCTGTCGTACCAGGGGGTGCCGCCGTCGAGCAGGTTGCTGGCGCGTTGCTCGCGCCAGTTGCCCGAGGCCAGCAGGCCCCACACCACCGCGCCGAGCTGCGCCGCGCCTTCGATCATGGCGGCATCGACCACCTGGCCCGCGCCGCCGCGCTGCACATTGAGCAGGGCCGCCACCACGCCCAGCGCGAGCAGCATGCCGCCGCCGCCGTAGTCGCCCACCAGGTTCAGCGGCGGCACCGGTGCCTCGCCCGCGCGGCCGATGCCCGACAGCACACCCGACAGGGCGATGTAGTTCAGGTCGTGCCCGGCGCGGTCGGCGAGCGGCCCGGTCTGGCCCCAGCCGGTCATGCGGCCATAGACCAGGCGCGGGTTGCGCGCCAGCGCCACCTCCGGCCCGAGGCCCAGGCGCTCCATGGTGCCGGGGCGGAAGCCCTCGATCACCACGTCGGCGCGCTCGATCAGCGCCAGCGCGGCATTGCGCGCCTCGGGCTGCTTGAGGTCGAGCGTGACCGAGCGCCGGCCGCGCCCGGTCACGTCCACGCGCTTGCCGGTGGCCGACCTGGGACCGAGATCGGACGGCGCGACCGGGCGGTCGATGCGCAGCACGTCGGAGCCCATGTCGGCCAGCAGCATGGCCCCGAACGGGCCGGGCCCGATTGCCTCGAATTCCACTACGCGAATGCCGCTGAGTACACCCATTGCTGATCCTTGCGAACGGTGCGCAGGGCGCTACATGGCGTCCTGCCGGTATTGGTCGGGGCCGGACGAGGAAAGCGCCCGGCGTCTGCAGCAAAGTAGAACAAATCACGGGCGCGGGCGGACCTACCCGGGTCGGGTAGGCGGCCTGGCGGGCGCCATCCGGCTCCAGGCCATGCGCCGGGCCATCGCGGCCCCCACTCCATCGGGGTGGCTCCATTTTTGCCGCACTGCAACCAGAATGCTGTCGCAAGGGCAGCGATCCCGCCTGCTGCCGCCATCCGACCCACGAGGAGCATCCGGTGAATGCCAAGAGCAGCGTCCAGCGCGAAGACCATGACATGCGGCGCAGCCCCGCGCGGCTGCTGCCGGTGCTCGACGAACTCCGGCGGCAGGTGCGCGAGCGCAGCCGGCTCGCGCGCAAGCTGACGCTCAAGCGCGCAGGGGACGGTACGGAAGACCATGGCCGGCGCCTTGCCGACTTGTTCGATGGCTGGATCGAGCGTGGCGATCCCCGCACGAAGGTGATCTGCTTTGCCTCCGCGACGGAGTTCGGCATGGCCATGCAGCATCACGCTGAACGGTGCCGGGCCGCGGCGCAGGATGAAGGCTCCGAGGCGCTGCGCGCGCTGTTCTGGGCGGCCCTGCGGCGGATCCAGGCGCGGCGCGGCTATGTTCCTGAAATGGGTGCGCGCGCGCCGGTGCCGGCGCCTGCCAGTTCCGCCGCCGGTCCTGTCGCGGACAGGGCGGCGGACAGGGCGGCGGACACGACCGGAGACACCGCGGCGGCGCCGTCCTTGCAGGACCTCTGCCAGCGCTGCGAAAGCCTGCGGCACGATGTGATGTGCGCGGATGGCCATGCTTCGCTGCGCCCGCTCGGCGAGGTCCGCTGGCGCAGTTTCGGCGCGGGTGTGGTCTGCCAGACCCGGGAGCACCAGTGCCGTGCATGCCTCGCGCGCTGGACCCGGCGCTGGAGCGTCTCGGATCCGTTCACGGGCTGGACCATGACCGGGGGCGTCGCCCCGGCGACGCACGACCGAAGCCTCGGGGGCAAGGCGGGCGGCTAGCCGCCAGAGGCGCCGGGCGCGTCCGGCAGGCTGGCGCGGCGATCCGGCGCGGGCCGGTTCAGCCCGTCACCGACTTGCACTCGAGGAACTCGGCCAGGCCTTCGGCACCATACTCGCGGCCGTTGCCGGAGGTCTTGTAGCCGCCGAAGGGCACCGTGATGTCCAGCATGGCGCCGTTGATCCGCACCGAGCCGACCCGCAGGCGCGCGGCCACGCGGCGCGCGCGCTCGGGATTGCCGCTGGCGATATAGCCAGCCAGGCCGAACACGCTGTCGTTGGCGATCGCGATGGCGTCTTCCTCGCCGTCGTACGGGATCATGGCCAGCACGGGCCCGAAGATCTCCTCGCGCGCGATCGCCATATCGTTGCGCACGTCGGCGAAGATGGTCGGCCTGGCAAAGAAGCCGCGCTCCAGTCCTGGCGGGCGGCCTGGGCCGCCGGCCACCAGGCGTGCGCCTTCCTCGATGCCGATGCCGATCATGCGCTGGACCTTCTCGTACTGGCCGCGGTTGGAGATCGGGCCCATCTTCGTGGCCGGATCCGCCGGGTCGCCCACGGTCACCTCGCTGGCGGCGGCAGCGGCGATGGCGACGGCCTCTTCATAGCGCTCGCGCGGCACCAGCATGCGCGTGGGCGCCACGCAGGTCTGGCCGGAGTTGGCCATGCACTGCGCCACGCCGCTGCGCACGGCCGCTTGCAGATCGGCGTCGTCCAGGATCAGCAGGGCGGACTTGCCGCCCAGTTCCTGGGCCACGCGCTTGACCGTGGGCGCGGCGCTGACCGCCACTTCCACGCCGGCGCGCGTCGATCCGGTGATCGATACCATGTCCACGCCCGCATGGGAGGCGAGCGTGGCGCCCACGGTGCGGCCTTCGCCGAAGATCATGTTGAAGACGCCGGGCGGCGTGCCGGCCTCGTGCATGATCTCGGCGAAGATCATCGCATCGAGCGGCGCGATCTCGGACGGCTTGAGCACGACCGTGCAGCCCGCGGCAAGCGCGGGCGCCACCTTGGCGGCGATCTGGTTCAGCGGCCAGTTCCAGGGCGTGATCAGCGCCGCGACGCCGATGGCCTCGCGCCGCACATAGCTCTTGGCATGGCTGGTCTCGAACTCGAAATGGCGCAGCGTCTCCACCGCGGCCTGGAGCTGCGCCAGCCCGATCGGGGCCTGCAGGTTCTTGCACAGCGTGACGGGGGCGCCGATTTCGGCGCGCACGGCCTCGGCGATGTCGTCGAGGCGGGCGCGGTAGCGCTCGATCACGCGTTCGAGCAGGGTGATGCGGTCTTCGCGGCTGGATTCCGACCAGGCCGGGAACGCGGCCCGCGCCGCCGCGACAGCGGCGTCGGCATCCGCCGCGGTGCCCATCGCGAGCTTGCCGAGCGGCGCCTCGGTGGCGGGGTCGATGATGTCCGCCAGCGTGCTGCCGGCCGACGGCGCGACCCACTGGCCATTGATATAGAAAGTGTTCAGCATCTTCACAGGTGTTCTCCTGGTGTTCCGGGTGTTCCGGGTGTTCCGGGTGTTCCGGGTGTGCGGGTGTGCGGGTGGGGCGCGGGGACCGGGGACCGGGGACCGGGGACCGGTTCAGAACGGGCGGTCGCCGACGACGGTGGCCCGCATCATCCGGCGCACCGCCGGGAAATAGTCCTGGACGGCGTAGTGGTGGGTGGCGCGGTTATCCCAGAAGGCGATGGTGTTCGGCTCCCACTTCAGGCGCACCTGGTACTCCGGCGCCGCGGCCTGGCGGTAGAGGTACTGCAGCAGGTCCAGCTCGCCGAGCCGGAAGTCCGAGCCGATGCGAAAGCCGATCAGCTGGCTGTAGTTGGCCAGGTGCGTCACGAACGCTTCGTTGACGTAGAGGATCTTCTCGCCGCTCTCCGGGTGCGTGCGCACCACCGGATGGGTGACCGGGGGGAACTGCTTGCGGATTTCGTCGCGCTTCTCGGGCGCGATGGCGGTGCTGAAGGTGGGCAGGATGTCATGCACGGCCTGCAGCTCTGCGATGCGCGCCTTCACGTCCTCGGGCAGGTTGGCGTAAGCCTGCGCCATATTGACCCAGATGGTGTCGCCGCCGACCTCGGGACACTCCACGCAGCGCAGGACAGAGCCCATCGCCGGGATCTCGCGCCAGGACACGTCGCTGTGATAGATGTTCTCGCGCCCGCGGTTCTCGCCGGACTTGTCGAACAGCACCAGTTCGGGGTGGTCGGGGTGCTGGCGGAACACCGGATGGATCTCCAGCTCGCCGAAGCGCCGGGCGAAGGCGACATGCTGGGCCGGCGTGACGTCCTGGTCGCGGAAGAACAGGACCTTGAACTGCACCAGCGCGCGGCGCAGGGCGAGGTAGGTGTCGTCGTCCAGCGGCTGGCGCAGGTCGATCCCGCCGATCTCCGCGCCGATGCTCGGCGTGGAGCGCTTGACGGTGAAGGGCCAGTTCCCTGCACCGGCCGCCCTGATGGCGTCGGCCTGGATGGCGGGTGCTTCGGGTGCGGTATCGGCAATAGCAGCGTGCATCTCGTGTCTCCTCTTTCTTGGGGCTGCCAGCAGCCACCACAGGCACAGGCTTTCCGGCAGTTGCAAACTGGCTGACGCGATCTTGCGTCAGCCGGATTCCTTGGCGAGTCGCTTCCGGGCGGAAGGCGGGTCAGTCGCGCCGGGCGCTCGGCCGAACACTTGCTGGCAGCGATACTGACATGACCTGTTATAACAGGTCAAGAGGGAAAATGGTGCCCTGTCATGATAGGTATAATGCGGAGAAGGCCGGAGACGGCGGCAACGCCGGCCGCGCCGAAGCGAACGAAACAGGAGGATTCCGCACCTTGACCTCGACTCCACCCCCGAGCCCGAGCCAGCCCAGATTCAGGCAAATCGAAGACGTGCTGCGCCAGCGCATCGTCGACAACGAGCTGGGGCCGGGCGCCAAGCTACCGTCCGAGGCGGAGCTGATGGCGGAGTTCGCCGTCAGCCGTATCACGGTCAGGCAGTCGCTGGCCGGCCTGCATGCCAGCGGCCTGATCGAGAAAGTCAACGGCAAGGGCAGTTTCGTCACCCGTCCGGCGCAGACCTCGGACCTGGGGCCGCTGACCGGCTTCTACGAATCCGCGCGGGCGCGCGGGCGGCTTGCCTACGGAAAGCTGGTGTCGGTGCGCAAGATCAAGGCGCCGGCGTTTGCGGCGCAGGCCCTGGGCCTGGACAGCGCGGACACGCTGCTCTGCGCCACCACGCTGCGGATGTGGGATGACGAGGCCATCGCCCTGTTCATGATCATGGGCGACGAAACGCTGATCCGTGCGTTGGTGAAGGAGGATCTCGAAACCAACGACGTGATGTCGATCTTCGAGAGCCGGCTGGGTTACCGTCTCACCGAGGTGGCTACCGAGAGCGCCGCGATCCCGGCGGCGGGCGATGTGGCGCGCCGGCTCGGGGTCCCCGAAGGGGCGCCGCTGCTGCGGCTGCGATGCACGCCGTACGACATCCGCGGCAATGCGCTTTGCTGCGCGGAATTGCTGTTCCGCGGCGACCGCTATGCCTACAAGGCCAGGGTCAGGCGCTAGCGATTGCCGCGGCGGCGGGTGCCGCATGGCTCATTCGAGCT
Source organism: Cupriavidus sp. 05T41 (assembly GCF_056396525.1). NCBI lineage: Bacteria > Pseudomonadati > Pseudomonadota > Betaproteobacteria > Burkholderiales > Burkholderiaceae > Cupriavidus > Cupriavidus sp. 05T41. The sequence continues at coordinate 31,494 of NZ_JBFTLQ010000011.1, read as the reverse complement.
TGATCTGGCACTCCTTGACGACCTGCGCCCACTGCGGCGCGTCGCGCGACATCATGGCCGCAAGCTCGACCGACGTGCTGCCCACGCCCAGCATGCCGATATCCGCCAGGCGCTTGCCCAGGTCCGCTCCCTGGACCTGCGCGGCGATTTCCCGCGACAGCTTCTGCACGACCGGGGCCGGCGTGCTCGCCGGCACGAACATCGCCATGAAGCCGTTCGGCTCGAAACCCGTGTAGCCGAGTTCGGCGAAGGTGGGCAGCTTGGGCAGGGGCTTGAACCGCTGGGTGCCGGTCAGCGCCAGGAAGCGCAGCTTTGGGCTGGCCAGTTGCGCGTTGGCGGTCGACTGGTCGACGAATGCAACGTCGATCTGGCCGGCCAGGAGGTCGGAGAGCATCGGCGCCGCGCCCTTGTACGGCACGTGGATCAGGTCGATGCCGGCACGCTTGTTGAGCAGCTCCGCGTGCAGGTGCGCGGACGTGCCGTTGCCATAGGAGCCGATCGTCAGCTTGCCCGGGCTCGCCTTGGCCAGCCTGACGAGATCGCCGACGGAGCTGACCGGCAGCTTCGACGAGACCGCCAGCAGGTCGGAGCCGATGGCCAGCAGCGAGACCGGGGCGAAGTCCCTGGCGAAGTTGACCTGTATCGCCGGCATCAGCGCCGGCAGCTGGATCATCGAGGTAAAGCCGAGATACATGGTGTAGCCATCGTGCGGGGCGGACAGCACCGACTGGGCGGCGATGATCCCTGATGCCCCCGGCCGGTTGTCGACCACGACAGGCTGCCCGAGCTTCCTGCCCAGGCCCGCGCCAAGCGCGCGCGCGAGCATGTCGGTGCCGCCACCGGCCGGACCGGGCACCACGATGCGAAGCGGCTTGTCCGGGAAGCCGGCCTGTGCCTGCGCAAGGGCCGGGGCGGCGCCCGCCGCCGGCAGGCAGGCGGCGGCAATGAGGAGGGCAGCGCGCAGCCAGGCCGCGCGGCGAATCGAATCCATGGAAGTCTCCGGTTTTCTTGTGTCCCTGCGTTCGTGTCCTGGCGCTTGCGCCGTGCGCTGGCCGGCTAGGCCCGCAGGTTGGGCAGCGGCGCGCCCTGCATCTCCTGGTCCTGCAGCTCGCGCCAGGCGATCTTGCCGGTGGCGGAGCGCGGCAGGCGGTCGACGAACTGGACGATGCGCGGGGCCTTGTAGGTCGCCATGTTTGTCCGGCACCAGGCGAGGATGTCCTCCATGCCGACGTCCCGCACCCCGGCCTTCAGCACGATGACCGCCTTCACGGTTTCGCCGCGATGCGCGTCGCGCGCCGCGATCACGCAGGCCTCCTGGATCGCCGGGTGGGTGTGCAGCATGGCTTCCACCTCGGCCGGCCAGACCTTGTAGCCGGAGGCGTTGACCATGCGCTTGAGCCGGTCGCGCATGACAAAATAGCCGGCTTCGTCGACGCTGCCGAGGTCGCCGGTGCGGAAGAATCGCTTGCCGTCGATGGCGATGAAGCTCTGGGCGTCGGCCTCGGGCTTGTGCCAGTAGCCCAGCATCACCTGCGCGCCATGCACCACGATCTCGCCGGTTTCCCCCATGGGCAGCTCGGCCAGCGTCGCGGGGTCGACGATACGGGCATCCACGCCATAGGTGCGCACGCCAAGGTGCCCGGAGCGCGGCGCGTGCAGCGGGTTGGCGAGCAGGAACGAGGCGGTCTCCGTCAGGCCGTAGCCCTCGACGAACTGCAGGCCATAGCGCTCCTTCATCAGCCGCGCCGTGCCCTCCGGCACCGCGGCGCCACCGCCCACCACCACCGCCAGGCTGCGCAGGTCATACGCGCCGAGATCGGGCTGGGCGAAGAACTCGACCAGCATCGGCGGCGGGGCCGCCCAGAAGGACACGCGATGGCGCTCGATCAGCCGGGCCGCCGTCTTGCTGTCCCAGCGCGCCAGCAGCACGATGGTGCCGCCGACGTAGACCGGCCCGTTGATGCCGTTCTGCAGCCCGAGCAGGTGGAACATCGGTGCCACCGCCAGGAAGCTTGATTCCGCGTGGGTGCGGCGCCATAGCTGCGAACCGGCCACGGAGGTCATCACCGTGCGGTTGGTGTGCATGCAGGCCTTGGGCGCGCCGGTGGTGCCGGACGTGTAGGGCAGCATGCACAGGTCGTCCGGGCCGCTCAGGTGTGGCGTGGGCAGGTGGCCGGGGGCAAGCGCGTCCGCCCAGCGCACGGCGCCGCCGAAGGGCGGGGCCTCGGGGCTGCGTGCGCGTAGCCAGTCGGGGATGGCCAGGCCCGCGTCGTCGCCGCACAGCGCATCGCCGTAGGCGTGGACAATCACATGCCTGAGCGAGGTGGTGCCGGCCAGCGGCGCCAGTTGCCCCGCCAGTTCGTGCGCGGCGAACGCCGCCACCGCGCCGCTGTCGGTGACGATGTGCCGCAGTTCGTCCTCCAGCAGCATGGCGTTGACCGGGACCACCACCGCGTCGGCGCGCAGGATGGCGAAATAGGCGGCGATGAGCTGCGGGCAGTTCTGGCTGAACAGCAGCACGCGGTCGCCGCGCTGGATGCGGCAGTTGTGCTGCAGGTAGCCCGCCATGTGCTCGGCCTCGCGCAGCAGGGCGGCGTAGCTCACGCTGGCGCCGTAGAACTGGATGGCCGCCTTGTGCGGAAATCGCTTTGCCGCGATTTCCAGGTTCTGGAACAGGCTGGTGTGCGGTACGTGCAGGCAATCGGGCACGCCATCGCGCGCCAATGCCTTGTCGATGCAGAGCGGGTCGGACGGGCGTTCGGTCACGTCGCGGCTTGCGGGGCGGTCGGTTGCCATCGCTTTGTCTCCTGGAGGGGGTTTCCCTCGTTGTTCCTTGTGTGTTCCTTGTGTGTCCTTGTGTTCCGGGCGTTTGCCCGTGGCGGCGGGCCTCAGAAGGCCATGTCGCCTTCGAGCAGGCGGCGCGCGATGGTGCGGCGCTGGATCTCGGAAGTGCCGTCCGGGATGCGCATGGTGCGCGCGAAGCGGTAGCCTTCTTCGAGGCGCAGTTCGTTGGTCAGGCCCATGCCGCCATGGACCTGGATCGCGCGGTCCATCACGCGGCCCACCATCTCGGTGGACGAGGCCTTGATGATCGAGACTTCCTTGGTGGCGGGCAGGCCCTCGTCCACCAGCCAGGCGCAGTGGCGGATCATTGACTTTGAAGCGTAGATGTCCATGGCGCATTCGGCCAGCATGAACTGGACTGCCTGGTAGTCGGCGATCGGCTGGCCGAAGGTCTTGCGCACCTGTGAATAGGCCACCGCCTGCTCCAGTGCCCACTGGGCGAGGCCCAGGCAGGACGCCGCCATGCTCAGGCGGCCGGCATTCACGCCGTCGAGCGCCACGGACAGGCCGCGGTCGACCGGGCCGAGCCGGTGGCTGTCCGGGACGCGCACGTTGTCCAGCGCGACGATGCCGATGTCCGCGCCGAGGTGCCCCATGGTCGGGATCACGCTGGGCACCGAGAAGCCGGGCGTATCGGTGGGCAGGAAGAAGCCGGTGATGCCGCCGCGGTGGGCGCGCGCCTTTTCCTCGTCGGTGACGGCGAAGACCATGGCGTAGTCGGCATAGGGCGCGTTGGTGATCCACTGCTTGGTGCCGTTGAGGATCCAGCCGTCGCCGTCGCGCACGGCGCGGGTGCGCATGCCGAACACATCGGAGCCGGCGTCCGGCTCGCTCAGGCCGAAGCACATGGTCTTGTCGCCGCTGGCGAGCGCTTCGCGGTACTGGTCCAGGACGGCGGGGTCGAGATGCCTGAGCACCGGCGACAGGCCGTTGGTGAACGGCGAGGGCAGCACCACGGTCTGCACCAGGTGGCGCCCCGGCCCGCAGTGCGCGTTGAGGCGCTCCTGGATATACGCCGCCGCCTGCGCTCCCAGGCCGCCGCCGCCGAGCGATTCGGCGCTCAGCGCGGTATAGAAGCCCAGTTCCGCCGAACGCATCCGCACCTGGCGGCGCAGGGCGAGGATCTCCTGGCAATAGCGGCCGTCTTGCTGGTAGATGGTGCGCTCGCTGGCAAGCAGCGCGCGATGTTCATGTTCGAGCGCCGCTACCTCGCGGTCGATGAACTTGATCAGGGCGTCGCCGAACTCGACCCATTCTCCGGGTATGTGGAAATTCATCTGGTTGTCTCCGTGCGTCGTTGTCTTGGTTGCCGCGCAATGCCTGCGCGGCCTGGTGCAATGCGGTGTCCGCCCGGCACAATCACTGACCGATGCAGACATGCTAATTAATTCGCCGTCAACCGACACCCGCCTGAGACGGGTGGGCGGGCGGCGCCTGGCGCCTTGGCGCGCACATCAGGCGGAGGTTTCAATATCGATCACGGCGTCGGCGGCGAACGCGCCTTGTCCTTGCGGCATGGCGAACACCGGGTTGAGGTCGACCGCCTGCAGCCGCGGGCCGGCGGCCACCGCGAACGCGGACAGCCTGGACAGCGTGCGTGCCAGCGCGGCAATGTCGGCGGGCGGTGTGCCGCGCGCACCCGTCAGCAGCGGCGCCCCGCGAATCGAGCGGATCAGCGCCTGCGCCACGTCTTCGCCGAACGGGCAGCGGTGGAATACCACGTCTTTCAGGACTTCGACGAACACGCCGCCCAGGCCGAACATGGCGATCGGGCCAAAGACGGGGTCGCGCTTGATCCCCATGATGCACTCCACGCCGCCACTGACCTGGCTGGCGACCAGCACGCCCTCGATGCGCGCGTGCGGCGCCGCCTGGCGGGCACGGGCCAGCAAGGTGGCATGGCCGGCGCGCACCGCGTCTTCGTCGCGCACGTTGAGCAGGACGCCACCGATCTCCGACTTGTGCAGGATGTCCGGCGACAGGATCTTCATCACCACGGGAAAGCCGATCTCGCGCGCAGCCAGGACGGCGCCTTCGGCAAGCTCGCAGGCGCGCTCCGGCACGCTGGCGATGCCGGCCGTGGCAAGCAAGGCCTTGGCCTGCGCTTCGGTGGGCGTAGCCGCCGGCAGTGCCACCGGGGCGATGACGGGCGCGGGTGCCGGTGCAGGCGCCGCGAACGCACGGCCGAACCTGCCCATCGCGGCGATCGCCACCACCGCGCGGGTCGGGTCCTCGAAGACGGTGAAGCCGGCTTCCTCGTAGCCGCGCAGGACCTCGTGCGGCCCCAGCAGCACCAGCACATAGAGCCGGTCCGGATGGCGCGCGCGCACCTGCGCGAGCTGCTCCATCAGCCGCGGCGCCACTGCCGGCGTGCTGCCGGCATAGGTAAAGAAGCCCAGTACCGACCGGTAGCCGCCGTCGCCCACCATCGACTCCGTGAACGGCTCGATCAGCGACAGGTCGTTGACGAACTGGGCGGTGGTGTCGACCGGGTTGCGCGGCGAGCAGATCGGCAGCAGGCTGAGCAGCCTGGCCTGCGCCTCGGGCGGCATCTCCGGCATGGGCAGCCCGTGGTCTTCGGCGGCATCGGAGATGATCACGCCGGCGCCGCCGCTTACCGTGATCACGCCCAGTGTGTTGTGTTCCGGGTAGATGCCGCGCGTGGCCAGCCGCACGATGTCGAGCATTTCCTCGGTGGTGCGCGCGCGCACCACGCCCAGCTCCGCCAGCACGGCGTCGACGATGGCATCGTCGCCGGCGATGGAGGCGGTATGCGAGCGCGCCGCCGCGCTGCCAACCTCGCTGCGGCCGACCTTCATCATCACCACCGGCTTGCGGGCAGCGCGCGCGGCCTGCAGCGCCGCGACCAGGCCGTCGCCGTCCCGGATGCCCTCGGAGTAGAGCGCGATCACCCTGGTGTGCGGGTCGTCGACCAGCAGCCGGACCGCGTCGCCCAGCGTCAGGTCGGCTTCGTTGCCGGTCATGACGATGGTGGACAGGCCGATGTCCGCGGCCTGCGCCGCGCACACCAGGTGGCCGCCGTAGGCGCCCGACTGGCTGGCGATGCCCACGCCGCCGCGCCGCATGGTGCCCAGCGTGAGGCTGGAGGCGAAGCTGCCGACAAAGCCGCTGTGGACATTGATCAGTCCCAGCGCGTTGGGCCCGAGCAGACGCATGCCGGTGCGGCGCGCGGCGGCCACCAGCTCCGCTTCCATGACGATGCCCTGGCCGCCGGTTTCGGCAAAGCCTGCGCTGAAGAGGATGGCCGCGCCGACGCCGCGCTCGCCCAGCGCCCTGACCGTGTCCAGCACCTGGCTGGCGGGCACCGCCACGATGGCGACATCCGGCACTTCCGGCAGCTCGGCGATCGAGGCATAGGCCGGCAGGCCCTGTACTTCGCGCCGGTTCGGGTTGACGGGCAGGATGCGCCCGGCGAATTCCAGCTTGCGCATGGCCGCGATCGGCCTGCCGCCGATGCGCGCGGGATCGTCAGATGCGCCGATGATGGCGACGGAGCGCGGATTGAGCAGGCGGAGCAGGGAAGCAGTCGAGTTCATGGATCGGTGTGGTGTCTGGTCGTCGTTGTCGGGGAAGGCAGCATGGGGTCCGGCCGACGGGCCGGTCCGCTGCTCAGGCTGGCGCGAAGGCCGGCACCGGCGCGCCGTCTTCGCTCGGTGCGAATCTGACCTGGACTGCCTGGCCGATGTGCACCGTGTCGAGGTCGCAATCGATGATGTTGGTCATCATCGAGACGCCTTCCTCCAGCGTCACGTAGGCGATGCAGAAGGGCGTGGGGCCGGCGCGGCGGGTGACGCTGAACGCATAGATGGTGCCGCGGCCCGAAGCCTGCTTCCATTGCGTGTCGCCCATGCAGAACGGGCACAGCGTGCGCGGATACCAGTGCGGCTTGCCGCAGGACTTGCAGTGCCGCACCAGCAGGCGGTGCGCGCGCGCGGCCTGCCAAAACTCTGCGTTGTCCGGCAGTTCGGCCGGCGCCTTGAACAGGGCGTGGGTGTAGGGGGTCGTCATCTTATTGCTCTCGTTCCAGGATCAGGGTGGCGCTGCCGTGGCGCGAGCCGAGGTAGCCGCCGGTGCCCTGGGCCAGCGCCAGGCTGCAGTTCTTCACCTGCACGGCGGGATGCGCTTCGCCGCGCAGCTGCCTGACCGCTTCGATTACCTTGGTGATGCCGCCGCGGTTGGCCGGGTGGTTATTGCACAGGCCGCCGCCGTCGGTATTGAAGGGCAGCTTGCCCACGCCGGAGATCAGGTTGCCGTCGGCCACGAACCTGCCGCCTGCGCCCTTCTCGCAGAAGCCCAGGTCTTCGAGTTGCATCAGCACGGTGATGGTGAAGCTGTCGTAGATCGAGGCGTACTGGATGTCCGCCGGGGTTACGCCAGCTTCGGCAAAGGCGATCGGTCCCGAGACGGCTGCGGCCGACCAGCTCAGGTCCACCTCGCCGCCGAGCTGCCCCTTGAGCGCCTCGCCGGCGCCACGGATCTTCACGGCCGGGCGCTTGAGGGTGGCGGCGATCTCGGGGCGCGCCACGATCAGCGCGCCGCCGCCGTCACTCACCACGCAGCAGTCCAGTTTGCGCAGCGGGTCCGAGATCAGCGGCGAGGCCAGCACGTCCTCGACGCTCACCAGTTCGCGCAGCATGGCGTTCGGGTTGTGCTGCGCGTGGTGTGACGCGGCTACCTTGATCCATGCCAGTTGCTCGCTGGTGGTGCCGTACTGGTGCATATGCCGCATGGCCACCATCGCGTACAGGTTCACCGTCAGCGGGTTGAAGTGTGCCTCGAAGGGCAGGTCGGGCGCATCCTTGCCCCAGTTGCGCGCCTGCGTGCCGCTCGAGCCTTCCGAGCGCGGGCGCCCGGCCAGGGTGATCAGCGCGACATTGCACTTGCCGGCCGCGATGGCCTGGGCCGCGTGGGAGACGTGAGCCAGGTAGGCCGAGCCACCGGTATCGGTGGAGTCCACGTGCCGTACCTTGAGGCCAAGGTAGTCGGCCATGTTGACCATGCCTAGGCCGGGCGCGTCGCCGGCGCAGAAGTAGCCGTCGACGTCGCGCAGCGACAGCCCCGCGTCGGCGAGCGCGCCGCGCGCGCATTCGGCGTGGAGTTGCGCCACGGTCTTGTCCGGGGCCTTGCGGGTCGGGTGCTCGTACGCGCCGACGATGTATGCCTTGCCGTTGATGCTCATGCTATTGGTCTCGATGCGTCAGGCCTGGGTGGCCGGTGCCGTTGCATTGGTGGGTCAGATCCGGCCTCAGATCGGATCCCAGTTGATGACATCGGGCGAGCGCTCCAGCTTGAAGAAACTGTTGCGCATGGCCGGCATGGCGATCTCGCCGATGGCTTCGGGTGTCCAGCCTTCGCCCATGTGCACCGAGCGCGTGGGACGGGACTGGCTCATCAGCATCAGTTCGTTGGCGCGCACGGCAAAGACTTGGCCGCTGACCTCGCGCCCGGCATCGCTGGCGAGGAATACCGCCATCGGCGCGATCTTGCCGGGCTCCATGCGCTGCAGCCTGGCCACGCGGGCCTTCTCATCGGGCGTTTCCGCCGGAATGGAGTTGGTCATGCGGCTCCAGGCGAACGGCGCGATGCAGTTGGAGCGCACATTGAAGCGCGCCATGTCCAGCGCGATCGACTTGGACAGCGCGACGATGCCGAGCTTGGCCGCAGCGTAGTTGGCCTGGCCGAGGTTGCCGATCAGCCCCGAGGTGGAGGTCATGTGCACGTAGGCGCCGCTCTCCTGGTCCTTGAAGTGGTTGGCGGCGGCACGGCTGATAAAGAACGTGCCGTGCAGGTGCACGTCGATGACCGAGCGCCATTCTTCCTCGTTCATCTTGAAGAACATGCGGTCGCGCAGGTTGCCGGCGTTGTTGACGACGGCATCGATGCGGCCGAAATGGTCCAGCGCGCACTGGACCACGGCATGGGCGCCTTGCCAGGTGGATACGCTGTCGGTGTTGGCCACGGCCTCGCCGCCGGCGGCGCGGATCTCTTCGGCAACGCGCTGCGCGGGGCCGGCATCGCCGCCGTCGCCGGACATCGTCACGCCCAGGTCGTTCACCACCACCCGGGCCCCCGCCGCGGCCATCGCCAGCGCGACGCCGCGCCCGATCCCGCCGCCCGCGCCGGTCACCAGCGCCACCTTGCCTTGCATCAATCCGCTCATTGTTTCGCTCCTCTGATTTGATCGTCCGAATACCCGCGCCGGTCGCGGCGGGGCAGCTTGTCCTGCGTCCTGCGGCCCTACTGGGGCTGGATGCCGGCTGTCTTCACCACGCCGCGCCACAGCGCCAGGTCCTTGACGATGCGCTCGCTCAGCGCGGCAGGTCCCGCGATCAGCGGCTCGTAGCCGGCTTGCCGCAGGCTGGTCTGGAAGGCCGCGTCCCGGGCCAGCGCCAGGTGCGCCTTGACCAGCGCGTCGACGACATCCGCGGGCAGCTTCGGTGGCCCGATCACGGCAAACCAGCCGCTCATCCGGTAGTCCTTGATGCCCGCCTCAGCCATCGTCGGGACGTCGGGGAGGGCCGGGCTGCGCTGTGCCGAGGTCACGGCCAGCGGGCGCACGTTGCCGCCGCGGATCTGGCTGATGGCGGTGCCGGTGGCGTCGAACATGTAGTCGATCTTGCCGCCGATCAGGTCGGTCATCGCCTGTGCGTTGCCCTTGTAGGGAACGTGGAGCATCGGCGTGCCGCTCATCTGCGCCAGCAGTTCGGCGCACAGGTGGTTCGAGGCGCCGATGCCGGCGGAGCCATAGGTGACGCCGCCCGCGTGCGTGGCGGCGTAGCGGGTCAGGTCCGTCAGGTTCCTGACGGGAGATGCCTTGCTGACCAGCAATACGTTGGCGTAGTCGCTGACCAGCCCGACCGGCGTGAATCCCTTGACGGGGTCGTAGCCGGCCGACTTCTGCACCACCGGCACCATCGTCATCATCGGGCTGGTGACGAAGTCGAGCGTATAGCCGTCGGGCTCGGCACGCGCCGTCATGTTCGCCGCGATGGCGCCGGCGGCGCCGGCGCGGTTGTCCACCACCACGGGCTGCCCCAGCAGCTGGCCGAGCCGGCTGGCGTAGGCGCGGGCGGCGACGTCGGTGGGGCCGCCGGCGGCAAAGCCGACCAGCAGACGGATCGGGCGCGACGGGTAGCGCTCGGCCCAGCACGCGGCGGAGGTGGCGGCCAGCAGCGCGCCGGCGATCAGGTATCGGAACTTCATCTTGTCTCCATCTCTGTTTCGTTTTCGATTTCGTGTTTGCGTGGGTTTGCTGCAGGGCTGCGCTAGCCGATCGCGCCGGCATCGCGCAGCCGCTCGATCTCCGGCAGCGCATAGCCGGCCCCGAGCAGGATGTCTTGCGTGTGTTCCCCCAGCAGCGGGGCGCGGCGCCGCACCGCGCCCGGCGTGGCGCTCAGCTTGATCGGCACGCCGGCGATGCTGACCGGGCTGGCGGAGCCTGGCTGCTCGACCTCGACCAGCATTTCGCGGACCCGGTAGTGCGGGTCTTCGAACACCTCGGCCGAGGTGTAGACCGGCCCGAACGGCACGCGCCCGCCCAGGCACTGCGCCAGTTCTTCCTTGCTGCGCAGCGAGGTGAAGGCCTCGATGGCCTCGATGACCAGCCCGGCGTGCTTCACGCGCGCCGCGTTGGTGGCGAAGGCTTCGTCGGTGACCAGTTCAGGCCGGCCGATCGCCAGCGCGAGCTTTTCCCAGAAGGCGTCGTGCGCGCAGGCGATCGATACCCAGCCGTCGCGGGCGCGGAACAGGCCGAACGGGCAAAGCAGCGGGTGGCGGTTGCCTTCGGGGGCGGGCACGGCGCCGGTGTAGGAGGTCTGGTAGACGATGCGCTCGCACAGGGCCAGCACGCAGTCGGTCATGGCCACATCCACGAACTGGCCCTGGCCGCTCTCGCGCGCCCGGTGCACGGCGGCGAGGATGCCGATGCAGAGCATCAGCGCCGGCACGGTGTCGCCCACGCCGGGGCCGATCTTGGTTGGCGTGTCGCGGTCCGGCCCGGTGATGCCCATCATGCCGCCCATGGCCTGCGAGACCACGTCGTAGGCGGGCCAGTGGGCGTAGGGGCTGGCCCCGCTGCGGGGGTCGCCGAAGCCGCGCACGGTGCCGTAGACCAGGCGGGGGTTGGTCTCGCGCAGGATCTCGTAGGACAGGCCGAGCCGCTCCATCACGCCGGAGCGGAAGTTCTCCACCACGATGTCCGCGCTGTCGATCAGCCGGTGGACGACCGCCCGGCCCCCGGCTGTCTTCAGGTCGACCGCGATCGAGCTCTTGTTGCGGTTGACGCTCTGGAAGTAGCCGCCGAAATCGCGCAGCGTGTCGTCGTCCCGGAACGGGCCGGTGATGCGCGTGCCGTCGCCTCCCATGGCTTCGACCTTGATCACCTCCGCGCCATGGTCGGCGAGGATCTGCGTGCAGAACGGTCCTGCCAGCATCTGGGTCAGGTCGATCACGCGAAGGCCCGAAAGGGCGCCCGGGCCGTGGCCGGGCCGCTGTGCGGGGTTTTCCATGCTGTGTTCCGGTGATTTCCAACTTGTTTGGCCGCGCGCCGGGCTGCCGGCGTCGCAGGCATGGCCAGGCGCTCGCGCCGGCCACCAGTGCGGGGATGCCTGCGCGGGCTATGCCGCCATCTTTCCAAGCAGCGCATCGGAGATGATGCGCATCTGGATCTCGGACGTGCCCTCGAAGATCTTGGTCAGGCGGGCATCGCGCCAGTAGCGTTCCGCGGCGAAATGCGTGGTGTATCCGGCGCCTCCGTGGATCTGCAGGCCTTCGCTGGTGACGCGCTCCGACATCTCGCTGGCGAAGAGCTTCACCATGGCGGCCTCGGTGTCGCAGCGCATGCCCTCATCGATCTTTTCGCAGACCGAGTAGAGCAGGGCGCGCGAGGCTTCGATCTGCGTGGCCATATCGGCCAGCTTGAAGCGGATCGCCTGGAAATGCCCGATGGGCGAGCCGAACTGCGCGCGGTCGCGGGCGTATTGCAGCGCATCGTCCAGGCTGCCCTGGGCCAGGCCGATCGAGCGCGCGGCGGTGTGGGCGCGGGCGGTTTCCAGCCCGGCGGTGGTGAGGTAGAAGGCCTTGCCTTGCTCGCCCACCATCTTCGAGGCGGGCACGCGGCAGCCGTCGAAGGCCAGTTCCCACGTGGTCCAGCCGTGGTAGCCGATCTTGGGGATCACGCTGCCCTTGACGCCCTCCGGCAGTTGCCCGCGCGGCTTCTCCACCATGAAGGCGCTCAGTCCGCGGTGGCGGGCCCTGGCGTCGATCACGGGGTCGGTGCGGCAGACCACGAGGATGAAATCGGCCTCGTCGGCGAAGGTGCACCAGTACTTGCTGCCGGTGATGAGCCAATCGTCGCCATCACGCACGGCGCGGCAGGAAATGTTGGCCACGTCGGAGCCGGCATTGGGCTCGGACAGCGAGAAGGCGCCCAGGAACTCGCCGCGCGCCATGCGCGGCAGATACTCCGCCTTCTTCTCGGGCGGCAGGCCCTTCAGGGCACCGATCAGGCCGTTGCCGCGGGCGATCAGGCTGCCCACGCTCATCCATCCCCGCGAGAGCTGCTCAGCCACCAGGCAGTACTCGTAGGCGCCGAGGCCCAGGCCGCCGTATTCCTCCGGGATCAGGATGCCGAAGTAGCCCAGTTCGGCCATCTCGTCGATCAGTTCGCGCGGGATCTGCCCTTTGTCGGGGTCCAGCTTGTTGGCGACAGGCAGCACGCGCTCCATCGTGAATTGATGTGCGGCTTCCTTGATCATGCGCCGCTCTTCAGTCAGTCGTTGCACCTTGCGCTCCTTCGGTAAGTTCGTTTCGCCGTGGTCGATGGCGTTTATGTGCGTACATAGTAGCTGAGAAACCATGGCGGCTGGCAAGCCGAAAGAACACCACCCACCCATCCCGGGTGGGTCGGCGGCTTAATTTCGAGGAAGTATGGCGATAATTTCGCCTCGCCCCCGCGGCCGGACATGCCTCGCCCGAGGTTGACAACACGTTTGTTATGGGCGACTATGTACGTACAAAGATTTTTGTGTGCAACGGAAGCGACGGATTGCGACGTGGAGAGAACAATGGGAAAAGGCAGGGCGGGAAATTACTTCGAGGACTTCCGGCTGGGCATGACGATGCGGCACGCCACGCCGCGCACACTGACGGACGGCGAGCGCAGCCTCTATGTCGGGCTGACCGGGAGCCGCGCCGCGCTATACACCGCGCAGACCAATGCCAGGCTGGCGGGACTGGAGCGCCTTCCGCTGGAAGACCTGCTGGTCTTCAATACGGCATTCGGCAAGACCGTGCCGGATATCTCCCTGAATGCGGTGGCGAACCTCGGCTACGCGGATGTCCGCTTTCTCTCTCATGTCTATGCGGGCGACACGCTGTTCGTGGAAAGCGAGGTCATCGGCCTGAAAGAGAACTCGAACCGCAAGAGCGGGGTGGTCTATGTGCGTTCCTCGGCGAGGAACCAGGCCGGCAAGGAAGTCCTGAGCTGGATCCGCTGGGTCATGGTGCACAAGCGTGACCCGGCCGCGCCGTGCGGCGAACCGGTGATCCCGCAACTGGATGCCGTGGTGGCGCCGTCGCGCCTGGCGCGGCCCGGCTACTGCGCGGGCGCCCGCGATATCTGCATGGCCACCGGCGTACAGGACCTGTGGGAAGACTATGAAGCCGGCGAACGGATCGACCACGGCGGTGCCATGACGATCAACGACAGCGACCACAGCATTGCCACGCGCCTCTACCAGAATACGGCCAAGGCCCATTTCGATGGCTTCTCCATGGCGGCCAGGCCGGGCGGGCAGCGCCTGGTCTATGGCGGGCACATCATCTCTATCTGCAAGGCGTTGTCTTACGATGGTCTTGAGAACGCCTTGTCCATCCTGGCCGTCAACGGCGGCAGCCACGTCAATCCCAGCCATGCCGGCGACACCATCGCCTGCGCCACCGTGGTGCTGGACAAGCTGGACCTGTGCAGCCCCCATGTAGGCGGGCTGCGGCTGCGCACGATCGGCGCAAAGAACATCCGCAGTGCCGCCGACATCAGCTTCCCCGCCCCGGACGGGGGCAAGACCGAATACCCCTCGAACGTGGTGCTCGACCTCGACTACACCATCGCCATCCCGCGCAAGGCGCGCTAAAGAACACAGCTACAGGAGACTCTCATGACGACTGCAACCCATCCCAGGCTCGCGCTGTTTGCCGGCGAGAAAGTATTCCCCGCCTTGTCTGCCTGCGAACACTTCGCCGGCAGCGAGAAGCTGATCGGCAAGGCAATGGACCTGCAGGTCGAGTACGGCCCGGTATTCGACATCACCTGCGACTGCGAGGACGGCGCCGCGGCCGGCCAGGAAACGGAGCACGCGGCCATGGTCGTGCGCATGATCAATTCCGAGCGCAACCGCTACGACAAGGCGGGCGTGCGCATCCATGACCCTGCGCATCCGGCCTGGCGGCAGGACGTGGACATCGTGATCGGGCAGGCCGCGAGCCGGGTGGCGTACATCACCATTCCGAAGGCAACCAGCCACGAACAGGTGCGCGAGGTCATCGACTACATCGGCCGCAAGACGCGCGAGGCCGGCGTGAACCGGGTGGTACCGGTCCACGTCCTGATCGAGACGCACGGCGCGCTGCGGGACATCTTCCATATCGCGGCGCTGCCGCACATCGAAGTGCTGGATTTCGGCCTGATGGACTTCGTCAGCGGCCATCACGGCGCCATCCCGGCCGCGGCCATGCGCAGCCCGGGGCAGTTCGAGCACGCCTTGCTGGTCCGCGCCAAGGCGGATATGGTGGCCGCCGCGCTCGCCAACGGCGTGGTGCCGGCGCACAACGTGTGCCTGAACCTGAAAGATGCCGAAGTGATCGCCGCCGACGCCGCTCGGGCGCGCACGCAATTCGGCTTCCTGCGCATGTGGAGCATCTACCCCGCCCAGATCCAGCCCATCGTCAATGCCATGCGGCCGGATTTCACCGAGGTGGCCGACGCGAGCGCGATCCTGCTCGCGGCGCAGGATGCGGACTGGGGACCGATCCAGTACAAGGGCGAACTGCATGATCGCGCTACCTACCGCTATTTCTGGAGCGTGCTGGAGAAGGCCCGGATCACCGGCATGTCGCTGCCGCCGGAGGCCGAGTCGCGCTTCTTCGGGCAAGACGCGCGCGCGTGAGGCCCGCAGCCTGGAGGCATCGCCGGTGCTTGCCGTGATCTGACCCGGGCACGTCGGCCGGGCCGCCTTCTTGCCGTGCCACCCGGATCGCCGAGTGCGGCTGCCTAGGCACGGGCGGCGCGGGAAACCGCAAAGCTGTCCTCGATCATCCGGAAGTCGACGATCTCTCTCTCGGAGACGGTCAGGATAAGCGTGAAGGCGGTTTCGATGTCCTTGCCGGTATGCCTCACGCGTGAAGCGAGTTCGCCGATGAGGACCGCGCGGCTATCGTTTGTCAGGATGTCGTGGATATCGAACCGCAGCGGCTCCAGCAGCCTTCGTGAATCGCGGAAGAATTCAGTCGCAGCGTGGCGGCCAACGCGCCTTCCGATCCAGGGCAGGACACCGACGTCACCCGCGATCTCGAAGCGCAAGTCCTTGCTGAAGAGTGCTGCGATCACCTCGGGGTCCGCGCCGGCGCTCAGCCTGGCGAGAAATTCGCTCGCAATGCGGTTGGTTTCCAGAATACCCATGCTGTTTATCCTTGGTTTGCGGAGCCTGTCCCCGATCCCGCTGCGCAGGCGCTCGCGTTGATTGCCTGGCGCTGACGGAACGCAATGCTGGCGCCGAATGCCCAGACGTGCGTCTTAGTTCGGTTGCGTGGCCGCAGCCGGCTGGGCGTTCTTTGCGTCGGCAGCCACAACAACGGTCTTCTGGGTGGCTTGTGCGGCGTGGACGTCCGCTCTGGCGGCCGCGCGTGCCTTTTCGATGACGTACCAGTCTGGCCCCGCATGCGCCGAAATCGATGTGAGAAACGCCACGGCGGTGACGGAAGCCAGCATCGCGATCTTGAGCAGGGCCAGCCGTGGCAGTGACTGGGTTTGTTGGCGGAGTCGAGCGTTGGTCATCATGATTCCTTTGGCGGGATGGCGTACCAGCAAGCAAGTGCGTGCCTGGTCTCGGTACCGGAAACATGCGGATGGCCAGATGCTTGAGGACCGATGGATGAAGGATGGTCCAGGAATGCGATCACGTCCAAGACCCATATCCCATCGACGCGATAGGCAAATTGAATAGTGGCGTGGAGCGGTTGGCGCGCCTGGCGAGATAGAGCCCTGGAGGTTCTTGCCCGCAAAGGAGGCGGCGGAAAGTGCATGCCGCGGCTGGATGGATGTTCGCCGGCGGCATGTGCGTTCTCCCCGAAGTGCTCAAATGGCCGCGTACCGCAGCCGATGCCTGGCGCCCGGGGGCCGAACTTCCGTGCCGTTTCGGATCGGTTGCCATCCCGGCGTTCACCCGATGGCGATGTGGTCGCGGGGCAAGCCTCAAGGGGGCCCGATCGCGATGGTGCCCGGCGACGGTGATGGCCAGAAATGAGCAGGATATGTCCCCAAACCGTCACAGTTAGAGCCTCAGTGAAAACCCGTAGAACGTAGACTGGTCTCACCAGCGGTCAGAAGATTGCTGATCCTGGCGGGCACAGGGACCTGGTGGCAGAAGTCACGGGGTTTTGCACAAGTTGACGCGGACTGGATGGCACTGAGTGTTGCCTCTTTTCGCAGATGAATCTTTGTCTTCGTGTACCTGTGGAAGCATAGGCTTGGCCGGGGCGGCGGCAGGTGCTGCCTTGGTTTGTGACAGATACCGGGCGCGAGCCCGACTGAGGACAGAGTCATCATGATGATGCGGAATCGGAATACCTCCTTCCTATTTGGAGGCAATGCTCCCTACGTCGAGGAACAATACGAAGCGTACCTTGCCGACCCGAACACGGTGTCGGAGGAGTGGCGCGGGTATTTTGACGCGTTGCAGGGGGTGCCGGCGGTTGATGGCTCGGACGCAGGCGACGTCGCACACGCGCCGGTGGTGTCTCGCTTCGTCGCGTTGGTCAAGCAGCCGCGGACCGGAGGGCGCTCGGAGAACGACGTACTGAGTTTCGCCCGCAAGCAGGTCGCCGTACAGGCCTTGATTTCGGCCTATCGCATGGTCGGTACCCGCAATGCCCATCTGGATCCGCTGAGCTGGACGGCGCCGGTGCCGGTGCCTGAATTGAACCCGAGCTACTACGATCTGTCGCAAGCGGACATGAACACGAAGTTCAGCATGTCGGGCGCCCATTTCTCGGACGAGGATGCAACGCTTGGCGATCTGGTGCAGGCGCTGACAGAGACGTATTGCGGGACGCTGGGCGCCGAGTTCATGCATCTGGCCGATCCGGATCAGCGTAACTGGTGGTCGATGCGTCTCGAGTCTTCGCGCTCGAAAGCTACCCTGGACAGGGGTGACAAGCTGCATATCCTCGAACGGCTGACGGCCGCCGAGGGTCTCGAAAAATACCTGCATGCCCGCTATGTCGGCCAGAAGCGCTTTTCGCTTGAAGGTGGCGAAGCGCTCATCGTCCTGCTGGATGAGTTGGTCGCATACGGTGCCACCAAGGGAATCAAGAGCTCAATTCTCGGCATGGCACACCGGGGGCGTCTGAACGTCCTCGTCAATATCGTCGGGAAGCCGCCGGCTGCGTTGTTCGACGAGTTCGAGGGGAAAACCGCGAGTCTTCTTCCGGCGGGCGACGTCAAATATCACAAGGGCTTTACCGGCTTGCTCCCGACGGCAACCGGGCCGGCGGAAGTCACGCTCGCGTTTAACCCGTCGCACCTTGAAATCGTCAACCCGGTTGTTCAAGGTATCGCTCGCGCGCGCGCCGAAGTACTGGGGCAAGGTGCGGGCGCTGTCCTGCCGGTGGAGATCCACGGGGACGCCGCGATCTCGGGGCAGGGCATTGTCATGGAGACGATGAACCTGGCGAATACCAGGGGCTACGGCACGGGCGGCACGATCCATGTGGTTGTGAATAACCAGGTTGGCTTCACCACTTCCGACCCGAGAGATGTCCGCTCGTCGTTCTATTGCACCGACATCGCCAAGATGATCGAGGCACCGGTCCTGCATGTGAACGGCGACGACCCCGAGGCGGTCATTGCCGCAACGCGCCTGGCAATCGATTTTCGTGCGACGTTCAAGAAGAGCGTCGTGATCGAACTGGTCTGCTTCCGCCGCCATGGCCACCAGGAACAGGACACGCCGAGCATCACGCAGCCGTTGATGTATCGCTCCATCGCGGGCCACCCGGGTGCCCGCACCCTCTATGCAACGAAGCTTGTGGACGAGCGGATTCTGACGGAGGAAGACGTGGAGAGGTACGTCCATGACTACCGCGAGCGTCTTGACGCTGCGCAAACCGCGGAAGAGAGGAAGCCGGCCGGCCAGAAGGACGAAGAGGTGAGCTGGCCGCAGCTGCTCGATGGCAACGTCGACCGCATCTATTACGCGCCGCCCTTGCCGGACCTCGTTCAAAAGCTCGCACTCAAGATCACCAGCGTTCCCGAGCAGTACGCGCTGCATCCGCTGGTTGGCAGGGTGATATCCGCTCGTCGCGAGATGGCGCAAGGCAAGCGTCCGCTGGACTGGGGCATGGCCGAGCACATGGCCTTTGCCTCGCTTCTCGCCGCTGGCATCGACGTGCGCCTGAGCGGTCAGGACAGTGAGCGCGGTACGTTCAGCCATCGTCATGCGGTACTCCACGATCAGAAACGGTCGATTCGGGGAGTGGGCACATATGTCCCGCTGCACCATGTGTCGGATGACCAAGGGCGGTTCTCGGTCACCAACTCGGTTCTGTCGGAGGCGGCGGTTCTAGGCTTCGAGTACGGATACTCGATTGTCCGGCAAAACGCGCTCGTATTGTGGGAGGCGCAGTTCGGCGACTTCGCGAACGGGGCGCAGGTTGTCATCGACAATTTTCTGTCTGCGGGCGCTGCGAAGTGGGGGCAGCATAGCGGTGTCACGATGCTGCTTCCGCACGGTCAGGAAGGGGAAGGCCCGGAACACGCGTCCGCGCGCCTCGAGCGCTACCTGCAACTGTGTGCGCAGGAGAACATGCGGGTCTGTCAGCCCACGACGCCGGCTCAGATTTTCCATCTGCTGCGCATGCAGGCCGTGCAGCGCGATCGCGTGCCGCTTATCGTGATGACGCCAAAATCGCTTCTGCGGCACCCGGAGGCTGTCAGCAGCCTCGATGATCTCGCCGCGGGCCGGTTCAACGAGATTCTTGCCGAATCGCCTACGGAGGAAGCGGCGTCCAAGGTCGATCGGGTCATCCTGTGTTCGGGCAAGGTCTACTTCGAACTTCTGGAGCGTCGGCGCAAGGCCGAAAAGGACAATATCGCGCTGATTCGCGTTGAACAGTTGTATCCGTTCCCCGCGAAGCAGATCAGTGCAGAACTGGAACGCTATCCGAATCTGAAGAGTGTGGTCTGGTGTCAGGAAGAGTCAAAGAACCAGGGTTCGTGGAATTTCGTCATGGAACAGTTGCTGGACATCGTGAAGGCACCTGCAGCGCTGCGCTATATCGGCCCCGAGGCAGCCGCATCGACCGCACCGGGTTACCGGTCGATGCACGTTGCGCGTCAGGAAAAGTACCTGCACGCAGCGATTGACGAGTAAAGGCAGCAGGGGCGAGTCGGAGACGATGTCACTGATTCGCCTTCCTCGTCTCGATCCGCTGCGCTGGACCGTGCCAGCGCCGGCGCCTGAATCAGACCCGCGCTACCACGATCTGTCCCAAGCGTGTCCAGTGCGGGTATTCGAAACCTGAGTCACCGCGTACATCGGCGTCGACCGGAGCCACCGGCCCGATCGGCGTTGAAGCCAAACCACTCGTTTTCGGGGTAAAGCATGAGCACATCACAAAAGGTTGTCGTCGTTACCGGCGCATCGCAAGGTATCGGCGCCGAAGTCGTCAAGGCATTTCGAAAGCTCGACTACCGCATTGTTGCGACCGCACGTTCGATCAAGCCGTCGGACGACCCGGACATCCTGACGGTAGCCGGTGATATCGGTGATCCGGCGACCGCCCGACGTGTCATCTCGGAAGGTGTCGCGCGATTTGGCCGGATTGACACGCTGGTGAACAACGCCGGCATCTACATCGGGAAGCCTTTCACCCAATACACCGCCGAAGACTACGCTGCCGTGATGAATGTGAATGTCGCGGGCTTCTACTACGTCACGCAACTCGCAATCGCCGAAATGGAGAAGCATTCGAGCGGCCATGTGGTCAGCGTGACCACCAGCATCGTTGACCATGCGATCAGCGGCTTGTATTCGGTACTGGCAGCCCTGACGAAAGGTGGTCTGAACGCCGCCACGAAGTCGCTGGCGATCGAGTACGCCAAGAAAGGTATTCGCGTGAATGCCGTCGCGCCGGGGGTCATCAGGTCGCCGATGCACGCGCCGGAAACCCACAAGGCGCTGGATGCGCTCCATCCGATGGGACGCATGGGCGAGATGAGCGATATCGTCGACGCTATCCTGTTCCTCGATTCGGCACCGTTCGTCACGGGAGAAATCCTGCACGTCGACGGCGGCCAGAGTGCTGGTCACTAAGAGGCGCCGCCAAGGTCCCCTTTGCAGTTGCCGCCGGCAGACAAGACCGCGGGCAATTTTCATGAGCCCCTCGTGGAGGATAACGAGGGATTCAAAGCCAACACGCAGTAACGCATCCGGCCTCATCGAGCCATCGCCCGGCACCTGGGCGCCACGCTCCCGATGACGGATGCGCATCACGCCTAATCCAAGGACGAACGGGAATGCCCCAGACCCAATTCACAAGTGCCAAAGACGAACTTGTCGCCCGCTTTATCCCCTTTTTGCAAGAGGTCAAGGACATGACCACGAGCACTGAGGTCGAGCAATGGCTGAATACGAAGCATGGCGTTGAAAGCGAGTTGTACAAGGACTTGTCGCGACTGATTACCCTCGGTGTGCGGGAGGGGTGGGCGGCCGATGTCGAAATCGCGGGACCGCGCTACCGCCGCTCGCGACTCGGCCTGCCCTGCGCGGAGACGCTCTTCTTCAGCATCACGGCGGTGCTGATGGACAGCACCGATAATGCCCAGGACAACCCCGAAGGCAGCTTCCGTGGCGACTATCACTCGCACCCGTATGGCGAGTTCAATCTCGTGGTGCCGCTCAATGAAGGCGCCGCGCTCGCGGGTCCGAACGGCTGGTGTTATGGCGGCTGGACGGCACCGGCGCCGGGAAGCCACCACTACCCGGAAGCCAAGGGCGGCGCTGTCATCTCGCTTACGTTCCTGCCCGCGGGACGGATTGCGTTCGACGTCGAGCCGCCGCAGCATTGAAGCGCTCAGGGATGTGCGATGGGCTGACCTGGCAGACGCCCGGGCCCGGTCAGATCAATATGCGCGCGGTTCGCGAGCGGGCGTGGTTGCAACGCCGTCGGCTGCGTACTCGACGCGATTCCTGCCAAGCTCCTTGCTTCGGTACAGGGCCTCGTCAGCACGCGAGATCATGCCGTGAATGGTATCCCCATCCTGCACGCAGGCCACGCCGAGGCTTGCGGTCATCCGTCCCGTCACAGAGAAGTCGCGCGCCGAGACCGCATTGCGCAGCCTTTGGGCAAACAGAACGGCGTCCCGCAGGCCGGTATCGGAGCAGATCAGCAGGAACTCTTCGCCGCCCCAGCGGCCGATGGTATCCGTCGCCCGCTTGACTTCGAGGATGCAGCGCGCCATTTCGACAAGCACCCGGTCGCCAACCTGGTGACCGTGGGTGTCGTTGACGGATTTGAAGCGGTCTACGTCGATCAGGATGATCGAGAACAGGCTGCCATCGCGTCGGGTGCGTTCCAGCGCGCTGGTCAGCACTTCATTCAAGTGCCGCCGGTTGAATACGCCAGTGAGCTGGTCGGTCTTGGAAAGCGCTTCGAGCTGCCGGTTCTTCTCGAGCAGTTCCGCCTGGGTAGCCTGGATTTGCGCGAAGGCTTCGGCGCTGATCTGAATGGCCTCGCGCGCGGCCATTTCCGCTTCCGTGCGCTGCGCAATGATCAACTTCAACCTGCGCAGTACCTGGTTGAAGCCGTTGATGACGCTGTCGAACTCGGTGCGGCCCAGCCCGGCAAGCTCGTCAAGATGGTCGCCGTGGCTGGAGGCAAGCTCGAACAGGGCTGCCCGCAGATGCTCGAGTGGCCGGAAGACCATGCGCAGCCCGAAGGTCAGCAAGAGCACCAGCGCGACGTCGATGGCGGCCACCTCGGTTACCCCCTGGACCATCGCCGCGCGCAAGGCCTTGTGCATATTGTCGCGGGTGAAATGGATGACGGCCTTGCCGATCGCCTGGTTCCTGCGCGCCGGATCGATGTCGTCCGGCGGGTAGAGCGTCACCTCGCCCAGGGCGTCGCGCCCACTGGCCTCGGCGCAGGATAGCGCGCCTGGCGCGGGAACCTGGCCCGCGGCCATCGCGCGGCGGACTTCCGCATAGACCTCCTGGCGGTCGGGGGAGAAAATGCAGGCTTCGGTGACCTCCGGATGGATCAGGGTTGACTCGAGCCTGGTACGCAGGATCCCTACGTTCAGCGCCCAGGTCGGCTCCGCCAGGCTCTGCCCGAGTCCTTCCAGGACTTCCGCGCGTGTCCGCTCGAAACGCTGCTCGAGGTCCTGCCGCAGCAGCCATTGCCGATGCACGGCAAAGGCGCCCAGCGTTGTCGTCGTGGCAACGATAAGCAGCACGATCATCCTGTTCCGGATCGAATGAACCGGTGGCGGCAGTGGCATGAAATGCGCGATCTCGGGTAATCAGGGAAACATTCTATTCGTCTGCCGCCTTGTCGAACAATTGCCGGAACCTGGCGAGTTCCGGATGCGATTCCTCGTACTTCTTGCTGAATCCGATGTGGACGGTTTCGCTCTTGATGGTCATGGCGCGCCTGGACTTGTAGCGCATGCGCTCCGGGAGGCCCTGGGCTTCCAGTGTGACCAAGGCCTCGTTGATGACGACACTGGGGTTGACCACGCAGTCGATCTCCCGCACCAGCATCTTCTTGACCAGATCCTGGAATTCATGTCCCTCGACGATGCCGATCTTGCCTTCGCTGGCAAGCTGGAAAAAACGCTTGCCGGGCGCCAGGTAGCCACGCTGGTTGCCGAATTTCAGGCCGGCGAAATCGTCCGGAAAGGTATTGAACGTGCGGCCTTCAATCGAATCGCGGTTGCAATGGACCGCGACATCTTCGGTGTAGAAAGGCTTGGAATGATTCAGGAACGGCCGCTCCTGGGGGCGGTAATACACGCCCAGCACGCCCGCGCTGTTGCCGTTCTTTGCTTCCTCGACGGTGCGCGCCCACGACGCAAACCGGATCTGCACCTTGTATTCCGGGATCCGTTTGAGGACGCGCTGCAGGTTTTCGACATAGGACCCTTTGGGCATGCCGTTCTCTTCGTAGGATTGCGGCCGTTGGCCGGCCTCGGAGTACAGCAGAATGGTTGTCTGCGCCAGGGCGAGAGGGGCAGTCCAGAACACGCAAGCTGCGCAGATGATCCGGCAAGGACGGGAGAGATGCATGGCGTCAGGTGATGCAATGGAAGGTACAATGCCCGGCCCCTGCGCGGCCGTGCGTTGTCCCGCGAGCCGGCGCAGCGTGGGCCCCTGCGACCATAACGGCAATTTCTCCAAATGGTTTAGCTCTTTAAAGGGGGGGCGTGGGGCCCGCCGCTGGCTGCGCTTCCGCCGTTTGAGCGATGAGTGCCGAAGCCTGGGTCAGGAAGCATTGTGTTGGAGTCATTCTCGTCGCCCACGAGGCCGCCCTCCGGTGGGGACTACAATCCAGATCACCATGGGTATCGCACCGCGCGATCACGCCGTGGCATCACCACAACGACCACCATGCGCATCCCACCATTGAAGGCGATCATCGCCTTCGAAAGCGTCGCGAGAACCAAGAGCGTGAGCCGCGCCTCGGAGGAACTGGGGCTCACCGCCTCCGCGGTGAGCCACCAGATCAGCAACCTCGAAGCAGTCATTGGCCAGCCGCTGTTCTTCCGCCAGGGCCGGGGCCTGGTCATGACGCCGCTTGGCGAGCAGTACCTGCGCGAGGTGACGGGCGCGCTGGCGGACCTCAACCGTGCCACCGAGCGCGCATCGAGCCAGGCGAACGTGGAAATCCTCCGTGTCCACACCAGCCCGAGCTTCGGGCTGATGTGGCTGTTGCCGCGGCTGACATCGTTTCATGCCGACAATGGCGATATCCGGCTGAACCTGTCGTGTTCGTACGAGGACGTGTCGTTCACCAGCGGATACTACGACGTGGACATCCGCTACGGCTACGCTCACTGGCGGGACCTCCAGGTCAAGACGCTGCGCAACGAGTCCATCACTCCGCTGGCGTCCGAAGCCTATCTTCGCGCGCATCCGGTCCATGCGCCGGCCGACCTCCTGGGAGAGCGCCTGATCTGCTCCGAGACGCCGCTGGTCCAGTGGCAGCAATGGTTTGCCCGATTTGGCGTGGCCCACGTCCACAAGACATTCGACTTCTCGTTCGACCGCTCATACATGTCGCTGGAGGCCGCCGCGCTCGGGCACGGCATCGCGCTGGAAAGCACGCTGCTTGCATCGGTGCTGATCCGCAACGGGCGCCTCGTGCCGGTCTTCGACGCGTCGCACGGCGTGGAGGTCGGCGGCCATCATGTCGTCTATCCGACGCAGAATGCGGATCTCCCGCGCGTGGCGCGGTTCCTGGCATGGATGGACCGGGAGATGCAGGCAGGGGCCAGCCGCTTGCCGCAAGTGCTGATTGATCCGCCTTTCTCGCCGCCCGTCCGTTGATTCATCTGAAAATTTCTCAGCCATAGCTGAGGCGTATCGCGTTGATCGGTGCCGGGCCAGGCACCACACTGAAGCCATCATTTCAACAGTCAGGAGACAGAAATGCTGGTTGATAAAAAAGTCGTCATCGTCACAGGCGCCGCCTCCGCGCGCGGCATCGGCAAGGCCACCGCGAAGGCGCTGGCCGCGCAGGGTGCGCTGGTCGTGATCCTCGATCTTCGCCTTGAAGACGCCCAGGCCGCGGCCGGGGACCTGGGCGACCAACACCTGGGGCTGGCCTGCGACGTGACCGACAAGGGCGCCTGCGAGCGCGCGGCACAGGCGGTCATCGCGCGCTATGGCCGGATCGATGCGCTGATCAATAATGCCGGCATCACGCAGCCGCTGCGCACGCTCGATATCCAGGGCGGCAATTTCGATGCGGTGGTGGACGTCAACCTGCGCGGCACGCTCTATATGTCGCAGGCCGTGCTGCCCCAGATGAAGACGCAGAAGGGCGGCAGCATCGTGTGCATGTCTTCCGTTTCCGCGCAACGCGGCGGCGGCATCTTCGGCGGCCCGCACTACAGCGCAGCGAAGGCCGGGGTGCTGGGCCTGGCGCGCGCGATGGCGCGCGAGTTCGGCCCCGACAGCATCCGCGTCAACTCCATCACGCCCGGACTGATCCAGACCGACATCACCGGCGACAAGCTCACCCCCGACCTGCGCGCCGACATCATCAAGGGCATCCCCCTGGGACGCCTGGGCGATGCCGCCGACGTCGCAAACGCGTGCCTGTTCCTGGTGAGCGACCTGTCCACCTACCTGACCGGCATCACGCTCGACGTCAACGGCGGCATGCTGATCCACTAGTTTTCCCCTCATAGCCGCCCGCAGAGGCGGTCATACCGCAAGCCCGTGCACCCGGACCTACCGGGGCACATGGCAGGAGACACACATGAAAACCAAGTATGCGGCTTCGCCCCTGGCGGGCGATGCGCCCCCGCGCACCGATGCGGCCACCTTCGAATCCCGGACCTACGCCAAGGTGGTCCGCCGGCTGATCCCCTTCCTGATGCTGTGCTACCTCGGTGCCTACCTGGACCGGGTCAATGTGGGTTTTGCCAAGCTGCAGATGCTCAGCGACCTGCATTTCAGCGAAACCATCTACGGACTGGGCGCCGGCATCTTCTTCCTTGGCTATTTCCTCTTCGAAGTGCCCAGCAACGTCATCCTCCACAGGGTCGGTGCCAAGCGCTGGCTTGCCCGGATCATGCTCACCTGGGCGGTGATCTCCGCGAGCTTCGCGTTCGTCAGCACGCCCACCTCCTTCTACGTGCTGCGCTTCTTGCTCGGCGTGGCCGAAGCGGGCTTCGCACCGGGCGTGATCCTGTACATGACGTACTGGTTCCCGTCGGCGCGGCGCGCCAAGGCCCTGTCGATGTTCTTCATGGCGATTCCGCTGGCGGGGATCGTGGGGGGGCCGCTGTCCGGCTACATCATGCATGCGTTCCACGGTACCGCGGGGCTGGCCGGCTGGAAGTGGTTGTTCATGATGGAAGCGCTGCCGTCCCTGGTCCTCGGCGTTGCCATCCTGCTCTATCTCGACAACGGCATCCAGGCCGCGAAGTGGCTCACCGATGCCGAGAAGGCGCTGCTGGCACGCAACGTCGAAGCCGACAACGCCCACAAGGTGGACCATATCTCGATCCGTTCCTTCCTGGCCGACCGCAGGCTGTGGCTGATGGCGGCCATCTACTTCTGCGTGGTGCTCGGCCAGTACGGGCTGACGTTCTGGCTGCCGACGATCATCCGCAAGTCCGGCGTGGCCGACCCGCTGTGGGTGGGCATCTTCACCGCGCTGCCGTACCTGTGCGCCATCGTGGCATTGCCGCTCGTCGGCATGAGCGCCGACCGCCACCGCGAGCGCCGCTTCCACCTGATCGTCCCGATGATCGTGGCCGCAGCCGGCTTCGCCACGCTGCCGATGCTCAACGGCGTGGCCGCATCGCTGATCTGCCTGTGCATCGCCGCGGCCGGCATCCTGGCCTCGTCCTCGCAGTTCTGGTCGCTGCCCACGGCGCTGCTGGGCGGCATGTCGGCAGCGGCCGGCATCGCGGCGGTCAACTGCGTGGCCAACCTGGCCGGCTTCTTCTCGCCCGCCATCGTCGGCTGGCTCAACGACCTGACAGGCAAATCCACTGCCGGGCTGGTGTTTATCTCGGTGACGGTCGTCGCGGGCGCGATGCTGGTACTCCTCGTGCCGGCCAGGATCGTCAACCGCTGAGCGCGCCGCACCGCCATCCTTATTTCATCCTCTGATTCACTGCAGGAGACAACATGAACCACGCAACATCCGACACCGTAGTGCCACTTGCCGAACGCGCCTACCGGATCCGCCGCAACGCCCTCCTGATGGGCGAAGTGCAGGGCCAGGGCTACATCGGGCAGGCCCTGGACATCGCCGATGTGCTCGCCGTCGCCTACTTCGGTGCCATGCGGTACCGCGCGGACGACCCCGAGTGGGAAGGCCGCGACCGCTTCCTCCTCTCGAACGGGCACTACGCGATCGCACTGTACGCGGCGCTGCTCGAGGCCGCTATCCTGCCCCCCGAAGAACTGGAAACCTACGGCAGCGACGACAGCCGCCTGCCAATGTCCGGGATGGCCAGTTACACCCCGGGGATGGAGATGTCCGGCGGGTCCCTGGGGCAGGGCCTGACCATCGCGGTCGGCCGTTGCCTGGGCCTCAAGCGCAAGGCCTCCGACGCGTTCGTCTACACGCTGTTCTCCGACGGCGAGCTGGACGAAGGCGCCATCTGGGAAGGCATCCAGTCGGCGAGCCACTGGAAGCTTGATAACCTGATCGCCATGGTCGACGTCAACAACCAGCAAGCCGACGGCCCGTCGACGCAGATCATGGCCTTCGAGCCGCTGGTCGAGAAGATGGAGGCCTTTGGCTGGTTCACACAGCGCGTGGACGGCAACGACATCGACGCCGTGGCAGCCGCCTTCGACGCCGCGCGGGCCCATCAGGATGCCCGCCCGCGCATGATCATCTGCGATACGCGCATGGGGTGCGGCGTGCCGTTCCTCGAACAGCGCGAGAAGAACCATTTCATCCGCGTGGATGCCCACGAGTGGCAACTCGCACTGCAAGCACTGGAAGCCGGGAGACAAGCATGAGCACCACTACCACCGACAAGCCGAAGCTGAAGACATCGGCCATGATCGCCTCCATCGCCGGCGCAGGACAGGCCGCCCGCTCCGCCCCGTTCGGGCATGCACTGGTGGAACTGGCGCGCAGGAAAGCCAACGTGATCGGCATGACCGCCGACCTGGGCAAGTACACGGACCTGCATATCCTTGCGCAAGCCCTGCCCGAGCGCTACTACCAGATGGGCATGGCCGAGCAGTTGCTGATGGGCGCGGCGGCCGGCTTCGCGCACGAAGGCGCCCAGCCGTTCGTCACCACGTACGCGGTATTCGCCACGCGCCGCGCCTACGACTTCATCCACCAGGCCATCGCCGAAGACAATCTCGATGTGAAGATCGTCTGCGCTCTGCCCGGCCTCACCACGGGATACGGGCCCAGCCACCAGGCGGCCGAGGACCTTGCGCTGATGCGGGCAATGCCGAACATGACCGTCATCGACCCGTGCGATGCGCTCGACATCGAGCAGATGGTGCCGGCCATCGCCGCGCACAAGGGCCCGGTCTACGCGCGCCTGCTGCGCGGCAACGTGCCGGCGGTGCTTGACGAGTACGACTACAAGTTCGAACTCGGCAAGGCCAAGCTGCTGCGCGACGGCGCCGACGTGCTGGTCATCTCCTCGGGCATCATGACCATGCGCGCGCTCGAAGTGGCCAAGGCGCTGGAGGCCGACCGCGTCGGCGTGGCGGTGCTGCACGTGCCCACCATCAAGCCGCTGGACACGGCGACGATCCTGCGCGAAGCCCGGCGCTCCGGACGGCTGGTGGTGGTGGCCGAGAATCACACCGTGATCGGCGGCCTGGGCGAGGGCGTGGCCGCGGCAATGATGCGGGCGGGCGTGCATGCGCCATTCCGCCAGATCGGCCTGCCCGATGCGTTCCTCGCTGCCGGCGCGCTGCCGACACTGCATGACCGCTACGGGATCTCCGCCGGCGTGATGGCGACCACCATCAAGGGCTGGCTGGGGTGAGGGCGATGGCCGCCGGACGCCGCGGCGTTTGCCGGCTGAGCGGGGCGGCGGTCATTGTCCCGCTGCCGGCGTTCTTGATGAAAGGCCGCCGGCAGAAGCACCGGGTAATGCATAGCCAATCATGAACAGCGCGGCTTCCAGCGCCTGTAATTGGTTGCGCCGGGCTCCGAGCCGCATGAACTGGCTGACCTTCGCACCGGAATGGTCGAGGACGGCGGCGAGCAAGCGACTTGCGCGCAGATTCCATTCGGCATGCAGCGGACCGGATTTCAGCCGGGGAAAGGCAAGCGATCCTTCACTGGGATTTCGACGCTTCGGGTTGCTTTCCTTGACGGCCTCCTTGGCTGGCGCCCAGGGGAAACCAAGTCCGGCGGGCACCGCGCTTTTTCCTTCGGCCTGGCAGAATTTCGTCACCGCCCACCCTAGTGCCGCAGCGACCCGGCTGTCGTAGATGACAAGCTCGTCGCAGACGAGTGAATAGACTTTCGTCATGCCCGCATTGAAGCGCAGTTCGCGTGCCGTGAGAAGCGGATGACGCATGTCGCCTCTGTTCAACGCATTACGCACATCGATAATCAATTGTGCCAGGCCTGCTTCGTTCATATTCAACCACTGGACGTTGCCGCCAGTCACGCCACCCCACTTCATGACATCGGCCGCGGCGAGGCAAACGCCGGCGTCATCGGCGGGCGTGCCGAGGGACTCAGTCAAATCTTGTCGAAGTGCTTCCCGCGCGGCGAGGTTCGATTGAAACGTTCGACCAGCATCCACGCCGAGGCGCGCAATGGCCGGGTGGCTCCATTTGTACTTGGCAAACGCATCGTACAAGCTGTCGCATTGCCAATGCCGTCCGGATTGTCGGTCGGTGTACTCGTGCCGGAACATATCGGTGTCGAGATGCCGCCCCATCCACGCGACAAAGCTCTGCACGTCGTCCCTGCCTGGCTCCGCCAGCTTCATTTATCGTTTCCTCTTGAAAATCCCGGGCCGACGGCGTGCCACACGGCAGTATCGGCAATCCGCTTCGCGCCTTGAATCCGGGGTGAACTGCGGTACGGGATCGGAGCAAGCACTGCGCCGTGAGCTTTTGACGGCCCCGGATATCTTGTCGCCGAGAATGGAGTCACTAAGCGAGGCGATCATATTGCTGCATCCGGCCCCGGGAGGCCTGCATGGACGTCAGCCAACCTCGACCCGCGTTTCGCCACCGTTCATATGTCTATCTGCGGGGCCTCGAACGCGTTCAACAATGCACGTACCTTGGGCGGTACGAGCCTGCGCGACGGCGTTAGCGCGTATACCTTCAACGGGGACGAAAGAAACGTGGGGAACAAGCGAACAAGCTCCTCTCGCTTGACATGGTCTTCGACGTACGTTGACAGCAATCTCACAACGCCGAGGCCTTCAGTTGCGGCGCGCACCCGAATCCCGACGTTTGGCGTCCTTACGCTCGGGCGTACCGGGATTCGTCCGATCTCGCGCCCATCGTCAAAGATATCCCAGAACGTGTCCTCGCCGTCCACGATCATCGGCCAGGATTCGATATCCTGCAATTGTCGTGGGAGGCCACGCTTGGCAATCAATGCTGGTGCGGCATAAAAGGCGCGGTCCATCGCCATCAGGCGTTTGCTCACCAGCGAACTGTCCGGCAATCCGGCGTCGGTTTTGACGAATGCAATGTCGTATCGTTGTTCGAGGAGATCGGGAATCTCCCGGGTATCGTCGATCTCAACCTTCAAGTCCGGATAAGCCTTGAGCAGTTTCATCAGCGCGGGCGCCAGGTGAAGCCATCCAGTCTCGTATGGCGCCGCCAGCCGCAAGGTGCCCGATACCTGTTGCTGGGTTGACTTCGCGTCGTTGTCCGCTTCACGCAGTTCATTGAGCAGCGGCGCGATCCGGGCATAGAGCATTTCGCCCAGATCCGTCACCCGGACCTTGCGTGTGGTCCGGTCAAGCAATCGATTGCCCAGCCGCGCTTCCAGGCGGGTAAGCGAAATACTGATCGATTGCTTTGGAATGCCGGCACGATCGCCGGCGGCCGTAAAGCTACCGGCCTCCACGACCCTGCAGAAATTTTCCCAATCTCTCCAGTCCGCGGTCTCATCATGTCTCTTGTGCAACATAGTCCTACGCGGCACCTAAGGCCGCTCGAAAGTCAGATCATTGGCGAACCGGACCGCGCCTTTCCAGCCGAAGCCGACGTTGGCGCCCGAACAAGACGAAGCATCAGGCGCGCGTCTTCCAGCTCCGCGCCGTCGTGTCAACGATCGACGTATTGTCTGGCGTAGGTCGACTCCCAGCCGCCACCGAGTACCTTGCATAGCGTAATGAGGTTGGCGGCGGCGGTTGCCCTGCTCAGCTCAAGATTGCGCTGCCCTTCGAGCAACTGTTTCTGCACGTTCAGGACGTTGAGGTAATCGATGGCGCCAGCCTTGTACCGTTGCTGCGCGATCGAGAGCGCGCGCTGGTTCAGGCTCACGACCTCGGTCAGCCGGTCGCGCCGCCGCTGCTCGGCATCGTAGGCGAGCAGCGCGTCGTCAACCTCGCGCCAGGCTTCGAGCAGGGTGCGTTTGTAGACGATCGCGGCTTCCTGTTGCTGCGCCTCGCGCAGATGCAGCATCCCCTTGAGCTTGCCGCCCTCGAAG